>JBDSMV010000426.1:0-7836 GCA_039915715.1 Rubrivivax sp.
CAGCGAGGTGCTGATGGGCAACTGCCTGATGGCCGGGCAGGGTCAGGCGCCGGCGCGGCAGGCGGTGCGTGCCGCCGGCTTGCCCGACAGCGCCGGCGCGGTGACGCTGTCGAAGATGTGCGGCAGCGGCATGCGGGCGATGATGTTCGGCCACGACATGCTGGTCGCGGGCAGCGCCAGGGTGGTGGTGGCGGGCGGCATGGAAAGCATGACCAACGCGCCGCATCTGATGTTCGCGCGCAAGGGTGTCAAGTACGGCGCCGCTCAGCTGTTTGACCACATGGCGATGGACGGGCTCGAAGACGCCTACGAACGCGGCAAGGCGATGGGCGTGTTCGCCGAGCAATGCGTCGACAAATACCGCTTCACGCGAGAAGCGCAGGACGCGTTTGCGATCGCGTCGACCCAGCGCGCAAAGACCGCCAACGAAGACGGCAGCTTCGACTGGGAGATGGCCCCGGTGACGATCAAGGCCCGTTCGGGCGACACCGTGGTGAAAGCCGATGAGCAACCCTTCAAAGCCAGGCTCGACAAGATCCCGTCGCTCAAACCCGCCTTCAAGAAGGACGGCACCATCACCGCGGCCAATGCGTCCAGCATCAGCGATGGCGCCGCCGCACTGGTGTTGATGCGCGAGAGCACCGCGCGTGGACACGGGTTGAAGCCACTGGCGCGCATCGTGGCCCATGCGGTGCATGCGCAAGAGCCGCAGTGGTTCGCCACCGCCCCGGCCGGTGCCATCAAGAAAGTGCTGGCACAGACCGGCTGGAAGCCTGGGCAGGTCGACTTGTGGGAGGTCAACGAAGCCTTTGCCGCGGTCACGATGGCGGCGATGCAGGACTTCGACCTGGACCACACGGTCGTCAACGTGCATGGTGGTGCCTGCGCGCTCGGCCACCCGATCGGCGCCAGTGGCGCCCGCATCGTGGTGACCCTGCTGGGGGCGATGAAGAAGCTCGGCAAGTCGCGCGGGGTGGCGGCGCTGTGCATCGGCGGCGGCGAAGCCACGGCGCTGGCGGTGGAGATGGTTTGAGGGCCGCGTTGCAGGCGCTCGATGCAGTCGGGCCGGCAGTCGCTGCAACCGGCGCAGGTGTGGTCGCGCAACCCACGCGCCTGATCCGCGTCGGCGAATCGGTCAGCGCCGGCATGCGCCTGAGTCGCGAGGCGATCATCGCTTTCGCGCGTTTGACCGAGGACTCGAACCCGCTGCACCACGACCTGCAGGCTGCACAGCGCGCCGACTTCGGCGAGATCATCGCCAGTGGGCAGCACTTGGCGTCGCGCCTGATGGGGTTGGTGGCGTCGCACTTCTCGCGCCCGATCGATGGCGTGCCGCGCGACATGCTGTGCCTGAATTTCAACTTCGCTTTTAAGGCGCCGGTGTTCGCCGAACAGGACATCACCCTGCGCTGGCAGGTCAGCACGGTCGAACCCAACACGCGCCGGGGCGGCTTTATCGGCCATCTGGACGGAAACGCCCGCATCGCGGGCCGCGTGTGCGTGGTGGGTCGGGGCACTGTTTTGGTGATGCACTCAAAGGATTCGCGATGACGTTCCGCTCGAAGGGTGGCCCGCAACGGGTGCTGGTGGTGGGTGCCTCGCGCGGCATCGGGCTCGAGCTGGTGCGGCAGTACCGTGCCGACGGTGCCGATGTGACCGGCACGGCGCGCGGCGAAGACGGTTTGGCGGCGATCCGGGCGCTGGGTGCCACCGCGCTGGAACTCGACGTGGCCGATCCGGCATCGAGCCTCGAGGGGTTCAACGTCGGGGGCGGGGGCGGCTTCGATGTGGCGATCCATTGCGCCGGTGTCTATGGCCCGCGGCTGGACGCGCCGCACACGCCGGACCGGGCCGACTTCGACGCCGTCATGCAGGCCAATGTCTATGGCCCGATGCGGGTGTTGCCGATGCTGTCCAAGCAGTTGACTCCCGGCGCGAGGCTGGCGGTGGTGTCGTCGCGAATGGGCTCGATCGGCAGCCGCAGCGGCAGCAACGGCTGGCTCTATCGGGCATCGAAGGCCGCAGTCAATTCGGTGCTGAAGGACATGTCCATCGCGTTGGCAGGCCGCGCGGTCTGCGTGGCGCTGCACCCGGGTTGGGTCCGCACCGACATGGGCGGCGAAGGCGCCGACCTCGACGCATCCGACAGCGTGCGTGGCTTGCGACAGGTGCTGGCGGGTCTGACGGACGCCGACAATGGCGGCTTCTTCAACCACGACGGGTCGACGATCGCCTGGTAGCGGTGCGCGCGTTGGCGCGGGCTGCGGTTGCCAGTGCCGCATGCGCCACCGACCCCGAATCACACGCCACCCCATGCTGCTCACAGACGATCACCTGGCGGTTCAGGACGCGGTCCGCTCCTATGTGCAGGCCGAAGTCGCGCCCCACGCCGCGGCCTGGGACAAGTCGCACACCTTTCCGGCCGAAGCGCTCAAGGGACTGGCGGGGTTGGGCTGTTACGGCGTGGCCGTGCCCGAAGAACTCGGGGGTGCCGGGCTCGACTACCTGGCGTTGTCGGTGATCCTGGAAGAGATCGCCGCCGGCGACGGTGCCACCAGCACCATCGTCAGCGTCAACAACTGCCCCGTGTGTTCGATCCTGATGGCGTATGCCAACGACGAACAGAAACAGCGCTTCCTGATCCCGCTGGCGCGCGGCGAGATGCTCGGCGCTTTCTGCCTGACCGAGCCGCATGTGGGCAGCGAAGCCGGGGGCTTGAAGACCACCGCGGCGCTCGACGGCGCCGACTACGTCATCAACGGCGTCAAGCAGTTCATCACCAGCGGCAAGCACGGCGACATTGCGATCGTGATGGCAGTGACCGACAAGGCTGCCGGCAAACGCGGCATCAGCGCCTTCGTCGTGCCCACGTCGACTCCCGGCTACAGCGTGGCGCGGCTCGAAGACAAGATGGGCCAGCATGCCAGCGACACCGCACAGATCAACTTCGAGAACTGCCGCGTGCCGGTGCGGAACCGCCTGGCCGATGAAGGCATGGGGCTGAAGATCGCGCTCTCGGGTCTCGAGGGCGGGCGCATCGGCATCGCGAGCCAGGCCGTGGGCATGGCGCGGGCGGCGTTCGATGCTGCGCTGGCCTACAGCAAGGAACGCAGCACCTTCGGCCAGCCGATCTTCCAGCACCAGGCGGTGCAGTTCAAGCTCACCGACATGGCCACGCAGATCGAAGCCGCGCGCCAATTGATCTGGCATGCCGCGAGCTTGAAGGACGCCGCCCGGCCGTGCCTGAAGGAAGCTGCGATGGCCAAGCTGTTCGCGAGCGAGATGGCCGAGCGGGTCTGCAGCGCCGCGATCCAGGTGTTCGGCGGTTACGGCTATGTCAGCGATTTCCCGGTCGAGCGCATCTACCGCGATGTGCGGGTGTGCCAGATCTACGAAGGCACCTCCGAAGTCCAGAAGATCCTGATCGCGCGGGGGCTTTAAGCTCCCACGCTCCCTGCCGGTCGCTGCCCCCCAAGGGAGCGCACGCATGCGGCCCGGCGACGCCGGTTCCGCGGCTTTTCTGGCTCAAGTCGGCGCTTCCGTAGTGAACGGTTTCTCCGCTGCTTTGCCGGTGCCCACCCGCTCGAATTCCGAAATCACCTGCGCGCCCAGCAGCAGCAGCGCGGCTGCCAGCTCCAGGCTCAGCAGCACCGCGATCGAGGTGGTGAGCGAGCCGTAGACGGTGCTGATCTGCGACAGCGTGGCGAAGTACCACACGAGCGCATGGCGGGTGATCTCCCACAGCACGGTGGCGGTGACGCCGCCGATCAAGGCGTGCAGCAGCGACAGCCGCCCCACCGGCATCACGAGGTAGACGGATGTCAGCACGAAGATCTCGCCGGCCACGCCCAGCAGGTACAGCAGCACACCGGACAGGCCCACCAGCGACCATTCGTGGCCGAACAGCTCGATGCTGCGCTGTCCCAGCACCTGCAGGCTGCCGGCCACCAGCGTCACCACCAGCAGCCCGATGCCCAGGCTCAGGATGTAGACATACGGCATCACGGCCGAGATCATGAAATGCCGGCGCCGGATCGCCACGCGGTGGAGAAAGACGACCGACATCGCGTTCTCCAGCACCGTGAAAGCCAGTGAGCTGAAGAACAGCATCGTCACCAGCAGCACCGGACCCAGCACGTCGCGGTTGTCCATGAAGCGTGCCAACTCGGGCACCAGGCTGCGCGCCTGCCCCGGCACCACCCAGTCCAGGTAGCGGCCCACGGTCTGCAGCACTGTGGCGGGCTCGACGAGATGCGACAGCACAATCACGATCAGGATCAACAGCGGCACGATCGACAGCAGCGCGTAGTAAGCCACCGCCCCGGCCAGCAGCAAACCCTGGTTGGCCCGAAAAGCCTTCAACACCTGCCAGGCGAAGGCCCCCGGGCGTCGCAACACCTGGGCTGCACGCGGGTCGGTGATGAAAGCGGGCATGAACTTCAACGGCAGGGCTCCGGTGGCGGCTTTGGGTCGTGCATCCACAAGCGCAGGCAGGGTCGGGGGCGGAAGGTGTCTGCTGCTGCGGCGTGCCGACCGACCCCGCCTCCGCGGTGAACGGTCTGCGCAGCGTACACAAAGTGTCGCCCCTGGCGGCGCGTCGTCACTCTGGCCGCCAGGTCGGGCCGCAGTTTGGCGCTACATTGCCCACGGACCGTGAGCCTGCCCCCGACCCCCACCGCCGCACCCCAACGGATCGATCTGCCCGAAGCGGCCGCGCGCCGCGTGGTGCTGCTGCATGCGATCGAAACCGCACCCGCAGACGACGCGCTGTGGACCGCCGAAGACCGCCTCTGGGCGACCCGGCTGACCCGTGAAACCGCTGCGGCCGGAACCGCGCCGGCGGACTGGCTGGACCAGCGCTCCCGCCATGCCCTGCAGCGCCTGGCGCCGCGCGACCCGACGTTGCCGCGGCTGCTGGACACGCGCATCTGGCGCGCCGGCTGGGTGCTGCTGGCCGCAGCGGTGGGGCTGCTGGCAGGGGTCGCGGTCGACGCCATCGGCAGCGGGCAGGGCATCAACCTGCTGGCGCCGCCGGTGTGGGGCGTGGTGCTGTGGAACCTGGTGGTGTATGCGCTGTTGCTGGCGCCACGACCGTCGGCGTTGCAGCGCTGGCTGGCTCGGCGCCTGGCGACGCGATCGCTGCATGCCGCACGCCCGGCGGGCGGCGTCGCGCGCCATGCCGGGTTTGCGGCGTTCCAGCTGCAGTGGCTGCGGCAGGCCGCGCCCCTGCTGGCCGCGCGCGCGGCGTTGCTGCTGCACGTGTCGGCCGCCGCGCTGGCGCTGGGATTGATCGGGGGGCTCTACCTGCGCGGTCTGGTGCTGGACTACCGCGCCGGCTGGCAGAGCACTTTTCTGGATGCCGAGCAGGTGCGTGCGGCGCTGGCATCGATGCTGGCGCCGGCCAGTCTGATCACCGGCATCACGGTGCCTGACGGAGCGGCGCTGCAAGCGCTGCGCATCGGCCCCGGCATCGCGCCCACCGCAGGCGCCGCACCGTGGATCCATCTCTATGCCGCCACGTTGGCGATGGCGGTGGTGGTGCCGCGGCTGATGCTGGCGGCGCTGGCGGCGTGGCGGGCGGGGCGGCTGTCGCGGGCTCTGCCGCTGGCGCTGGACCCCGTCTACGTGCAGCGCCTGTTGAGAGCGCAGGACGGTGCTGGCAGTGGGGTGAGGCTGGTGCCCCACGGACAGGCGCCATCACCGGGCGCATTGAAGCGGCTGCAGGCGTTGCTGGCCACCGAACTCGGTGAGGCCGCTGCGCTGCAGGTGCTGGCTCCGGTGGCATATGGCGACGAGGACGACGTGCCGGCCGGTGCGACGAGCGGGCCGGGCGACGCACAACCGCCGCCCGTTCTGCAAGCGGTCTGGGTCGACCTGGCCACCACGCCCGAAGACGAGATCCACGGCCGCCTGCTGCAGACCCTGCGCAGCGCGGCGCCGGTGGTGCCCCTGCTGCTGGTGGCCGACGAAAGCGCTTTTCGAACCCGTTTCGCGGCCACCCCGGCGCGGGTCGACGAGCGTCGCGCCGGCTGGCAGCGTTGGGCGCAAGCGCACGGGGTCGGCTTCATCGGCATCGGCACGGTCACAGCCGAAGGTGCCGATGGGGGCACCAGCGCGCATGGCGTCGATGGCGGCGCTGACGCCGCCGGCCGCGCGCTGCGCGCGGCGCTGCAATCCTGAGCCGCGCAGCCGCACCGATGCCCCGCATCACCCTGAGCCTGGTCTCGCACACCAACGCCGGCAAGACCACGCTGGCGCGGACGCTGCTCGCGAGCGACATCGGCGAGGTGCGTGACGCTGCCCATGTCACCGAATTCGCCGAAGGCCACGACCTCGTCACCACGCCCGAGGGCGACACGCTGCGGTTGTGGGACACGCCCGGTTTCGGCGACAGCGCTCGGCTGCTCAAACGCCTTCGGCAGAGCGACAAGCCGCTGGTTTGGCTGATGACCCAGACCTGGGACCGCTGGACCGACCGGCCGTTCTGGTCGACGCAGCAGGCGCTGCGCCATGTGCAGGACGAGACCGACCTGGTGCTGTACCTGGTCAACGCCGCCGAGCCGCCCGGCGCGGCGGGTTATGTCGCCAGCGAGATGGACCTGCTGGCCTGGGTCGGCAAGCCGGTGCTGGTGCTGCTGAATCAGTTGGGAGCGCCTCGCGAGGCCACCGAGGAGCGCGCCGAGATTGGCGCCTGGCGAACCCATCTGGCCGCCTGGCCGCTGGTGCGGCAGGTGCTGCCGATGGACGCCTTTGCGCGCTGCTGGGTGCACGAGTTGACCTTGTTTGCCGCCGTGCAGGCGGTGCTGCAGGGCGAAGACGCCGCAGCGATGGCGCGCCTGTCCGAGCGCTGGGCGCATCAGCGTGAAGGCTTGTTCGAGCGGTCGATGCAGGTACTGGCCGACGGCCTGGCGCGCATGGCCGCTGCCCGCGAGCCGGTCGAAGGCGAAGCCGGCTGGGCCGACCGCGTGCGGCGCCTGGGCGAGACGATCGCGCGCCGCGGCGACAGCGGCCCGGCGGTCCAGGCGCAGCACCGGCTGGCCGAGCAGCTCGACGCCGATGTGCGCAGCGGCACGACGCAACTGCTGCAATTGCACGGCCTGCAGGGCACCGCGCCGCGCGAGATCCTGGCGCGCGTGGCGTCGCAGTTCACCGGCCATGCGCCGGTGTCCGAGGGCCGCGCCGCGGTCTGGGGCGGGGCAGTCACGGGCGCGCTGGCGGGCTTGAAGGCCGACGTCCTCAGCGGCGGGCTGACGCT
Organism: Rubrivivax sp.; assembly: GCA_039915715.1. Classification (GTDB taxonomy): domain Bacteria; phylum Pseudomonadota; class Gammaproteobacteria; order Burkholderiales; family Burkholderiaceae_C; genus Rubrivivax. The sequence goes on from JBDSMV010000426.1 coordinate 7,256, forward strand.
CGGCGGCGGCTTGCTGGCTGGCGCGGTCATCGGCGCATTGGGCGCAGCCGGCGTGGCGCGCGGCATCAACATCGTGCGCGGGGGCGGGCAGGCCCATGTGGCCTGGAGCGACGACGCATTGACCGCCGCGGTCGAAGCCGCGTTGCTGCGCTACCTGGCGGTGGCGCACTTCGGCCGCGGGCGCGGCGACTGGAGCCCTGGCGAAGCGCCGGCGCATTGGCGCCCCGTGGTGGCCGAGGTGCTGGCCGAGCACCGCGATGCGCTGGACGCGGTCTGGCGGCGGCGCAGCCGGCGCGGCGACGGCACGACGGCCGCCGGCGATGGGGCGCTGAGCGCGGCGCTGCAGCCGCTGTTCCATGACGCCACCTGGGCGGTGCTGCGGCGGCTGTATCCAGATGCCGGAATGGCGACAGCGCCGCCTCCCCGGGACGTAGCCTGGGGGGTCTAGCGATCGGCCACTCCGCCTGGGTCGGTTCAGACTACTTTCAGGCCGTTCGGATGGCGTCTTCGGGCAAGCGGCAGAAGAATGACCGGGTGCGGAATTTCCGCGCGTCATCCGCGGCACCGCCCCACCGGTGTTT
>JBDSMV010000431.1:0-8524 GCA_039915715.1 Rubrivivax sp.
CAATGAGTGTGAATGTTTGATTCAGTGTTGTCATCAGAAGGTGATTGAGGAAGCTCTGTTATCGTTCATTAGTGACGATATGTGGCAGTGCATGGGCGCGTAGGCGGTGCAACTGGCGCGGGCGGTGAACTACCAGAGCGCAGGCACGGTGGAATTTGTGGTCGGCAAGGACCAGAGCTTCTATTTCCTGGAGATGAACACGCGGTTGCAGGTCGAGCACCCGGTGACCGAATGCATCACCGGGCTCGATCTGGTGGAGTTGATGATCCGCGTCGCCGCCGGTGAGACCCTGCCGCTGTCGCAGGCCCAGGTGCGGCGCGACGGCTGGGCGATCGAATGCCGCATCAATGCCGAGGACCCATTTCGTGGGTTCCTGCCATCGACCGGCCGACTGATGCGCTTCGAGCCCCCGCCCACCACGCTGGAAGCCGCCGAACCGATGCCACCCGAGGCCTACGGCGTGCGCGTCGACACCGGCGTCGAAGAGGGAGGCGAGATCCCGATGCACTACGACTCGATGATCGCCAAATTGATCGTGCATGGCCGCGACCGGAGCGACGCGCTGCTTCGCATGCGCAATGCGCTCAACGCCTTCGTGATCCGCGGCGTCGCGAGCAACATCCCGCTGCAGACCGCCCTGCTGGCGCATCCGGGTGTGCTGTCAGGCGAATTCGACACCGGCTTCATCGGACAGCATTTCGGAGACGGGTTGGCTGCCAACGGCGTGCCGCACGACGACCCTTCGTTTCTGGTGGCGCTGGCCGCCTTCGCGCGGCGCAAGGCGCGCGAACGGTCGGCCGGCATCAGCGGGCAGCTGCCCGGCCACGGCGTGGTGGCGCTGCCCGATCTGGTGGTGGTGGTGCTGGATGCGCAGCATGGCCGGCACGCGCACCATGCAGTGCATGTCGAAAGCTTCGATGCCGAACTGGGGCGAGCCGACCTGCGCATCGGCAGCAACCGCTATGTCATCGACAGCAAGAGCCGTCTGGGCGGGGTGCTGATCGAGGGCTTCTGCAACGGCCGTGCATTCGCGGCGCAGATCGAACGCAGCCATTCCGCCCATTCGGGCAAGAACCCGCTGGCAATCCGCGTCAGCCACAACGGTGCCCGCATCGACACGCTGGTGCTGCTGCCGCGGGCCGCCGAATTGCTGAAGCTGATGCCGCACAAGGCGCCGCCCGACCTCAGCAAGTTCCTGCTCTCGCCGATGCCAGGCCTGTTGACGCAACTGCTGGTCATACCCGGGCAGGCTGTGCGGGCCGGTGAACGGCTGGCGGTGATCGAGGCGATGAAGATGGAGAACATCCTGACCGCCACTACCGACAGCACCGTGGCCGAGGTGCTGGCCGAACAGGGCCAGAGCCTGTCGGTGGACCAGCCGATCCTCAGTTTCGAAAAGGCGCAGAGCGCCCTTGGTGCAGGACCAGGCCCATGACCGAGCCCATGACCGAGCCCATGACCGCACCTGTTTCGCGCCCGTTTCGCATCCTGGGCATTCAGCAGATCGCCATCGGCGCCGTCGACAAGGCACGGTTGAAGACGTTGTGGGTCGACCTGCTGGGTCTGCAGGTCGAACGCAACTTCAAGAGCGAACGCGAGAACGTCGACGAAGACATCTGCACGATGGGCAGCGGCGTGCATGCGGTCGAGGTCGACCTAATGCAGCCGCTGGACCCAGAGCGCAAGCCTGCGGTGCACACCACGCCGCTGAACCATGTGGGCCTGTGGGTCGACGACCTGCCGCAAGCGGTCGACTGGCTGACCGCTCAGGGCCTGCGCTTCGCACCCGGCGGCATCCGCAAGGGTGCAGCCGGTCACGACATCTGCTTCGTGCATCCGAAGGGCAACGAGCAGTTTCCGGTTTCGGGTGAGGGGGTGCTGATCGAGCTCGTGCAGGCACCCGCCGACGTGTTGGCTGCACTCGGTTGAGCTGCGCGCATTGCGGTCTCTCGGTCGCGCACGCGGGATTTCCCTAAGATCGCGGGTTCTCTGCGGAAGCGGCAACCGCGCAGGGGGGCATCGATCGGCGCCACTCTGGCACACCCTTATTTCCGTTCACATCTCAAGGAGCCCGTTTTGAAGTCTGTTTTTCCCGCTCGCCTGGTGCTCGCCTGCCTGGGCTCGATCCTCGCCGCTTCGGCGTTTGCCCAAGTCAAGTCCGACAACCTCTGGCGCGGCACTGCTGGCCTGGCTGCGGCCTACACATCGGGCAATTCCGACACCAGTTCAGTGGCGTTGACAGGCGACTTTGCCAAGGCCAGCACGGCCGACAAGATCGCGCTCGGCGGCAGCTACAACTACGCCCGCAGCCGTGCCAACAACCTGCGCACCACCACCGCCGACAAGTGGACGCTGCAAAGCCAGTACGACTACAACCTGACGCAGCGCACCTATGTGTTCGGCAAGCTGGGCGGCGAAGGCGACAACCTGATCGACCTGAACTGGCGTGCATCGTTGGCGGCGGGTGCCGGCTACAAGCTGATCGACACCGACCAGAACTCGCTCAATGTGTTTGGCGGCGTGGGCTATTCGCGAGACCGCTACGACAGCCTGCAGACCATCAACGGCCGCACGGGCACCACGTTTTCGCGCTCGAGCCTGTTGTTCGGCGAAGAGTCGTCGCACCAGCTCAGCGACACCACCAGCTTCAAGCAGCGGCTGGAATACTCGCCCGGCATCTCTGGCGACAAGGCGCAACTGGTCAGGTTCACTGCCGGATTGAGCGTCAACATGACCCGCGCGCTGGCATTGACGGTGGGCTTGGTCGACACCTACAACAGCAAACCCGGGGTGGGCAAGAAAGAGAACGATGTGAGCGTGTTGACCGGCATCAGCTACCGGCTCGGAGCACCCTGATCTCATGCCGGAATCGTGCGGTGGTCGGTTGGCGGAGACACGAGATTCACTCGCCATGGCGTCGATGGGATGCCACAGTCCACGTTGTGATTCCCGGTGTTCCGATCCCTCACAATCGGTATCCCGGACTCCGGACCTGACATGACCGCCAGAACGCTCTACGACAAGCTGTGGGACGAGCATGTCGTCCACAACGAGGACGACGGCACCGCGGTGCTCTACATCGACCGCCACCTGGTGCACGAAGTCACCAGCCCGCAGGCGTTCGAAGGTCTGCGCCTGGCTGGCCGCAAGGTCTGGCGCACCAGCAGCATCGTCGCGACTGCCGACCACAACACCCCCACCACCGGCTGGGAAGATGGCTACGACGGCATCCGCGACCCGATCAGCCGGCTGCAGGTGACCACGCTGGACGCCAACATCAAGGCCTCGGGCGCAGCGGCCTACTTTCCGTTCCTGGACAAGCGCCAGGGCATCGTCCATGTGATCGGGCCCGAGAACGGCGCCACGCTTCCAGGCATGACGGTGGTGTGCGGTGACAGCCACACCAGCACCCACGGCGCCTTCGGTGCGTTGGCGCAGGGCATCGGCACCAGCGAAGTCGAGCATGTGCTGGCCACGCAGACCCTGCTGACCAAGAAGGCGAAGAACCTGCTGGTCAGGGTCGAAGGCCAACTCGGTGCCGGCGTCACAGCCAAGGACGTGGTGCTGGCGATCATCGGCCGCATCGGTACCGCGGGGGGCACCGGCAGCACGATCGAGTTCGCGGGCTCGGCGATCCGCTCGCTGTCGATGGAAGGCCGCATGACGGTTTGCAACATGGCCATCGAAGCCGGTGCCCGCGCCGGTTTGGTGGCGGTGGACGACAAGACCATCGCCTATGTGAAGGGTCGTCCGTTCGCACCTGGCACCGATGCCAAGACCGGTCGCTTCGCCGGGGGTCCGGAATGGGACTCTGCGGTGGCTCACTGGCGCACGCTGGTGTCGGACCCCGGCGCGCATTTCGACCGCGTGGTCGAGTTCGACGCGGCCTCGATCACGCCGCAGGTCACCTGGGGCACCAGCCCCGAGATGGTGGTGCCGGTGGACGGCCGCGTGCCCGACCCCGAGAAGGAACGCGACGCCACCAAGCGCGGCGCCATCGAACGCGCGCTGGCCTACATGGGCCTGCAACCCGACAAGCCGATCACCGACATCCGCATCGACAAGGTCTTTATCGGCTCCTGCACCAACAGCCGCATCGAAGATCTGCGTGAAGCCGCGGCGGTGGTCAAGCGCAGCGGCGGCCAGAAGGTGGCCGCCAGCGTCAAGGTGGCGATGGTGGTGCCGGGCTCCGGGCAGGTGAAGGCGCAGGCCGAAGCCGAGGGCCTGCACACCATCTTCCGCGCTGCCGGCTTCGAGTGGCGCGAACCCGGCTGCAGCATGTGTCTGGCAATGAACGCCGACCGGCTCGAACCCGGTGAGCGTTGCGCCAGCACCAGCAACCGCAATTTCGAAGGCCGCCAGGGTGCCGGCGGCCGCACCCATCTCGTGAGCCCCGCGATGGCCGCAGCCGCGGCCCTGCACGGGCATTTCGTCGACGTGCGCCGCCTGGCGTGATTGATTCACTTCAACCTGAGGAAACCACCATGAAACGCATCCTTGCCCTGGCTCTGTCCACCGCCTTCGCCACCGTGCTGCTGTCGGCCTGCAACACCATGGCCGGCGCCGGTCAGGACGTTCAGAAGGTCGGCGAGAAGATCGAGGACAGCGCTAAAAAGAAGTAAAGCGTTGACCCCGTTCACCGTTCACAGCGGTGTGGTGGCGCCGATGGACCGCGACAACGTGGACACCGACGCCATCATCCCGAAGCAGTTCCTGAAGTCGATCAAGCGCTCGGGCTTCGGCCCGAACCTGTTCGACGCCTGGCGCTACCTCGACCCTGGCGAGCCGGGGCAGGATCCGGCAAGCCGCAAACCCAATCCCGACTTCGTGCTCAACCGTGCGCGTTATCAGGGTGCGTCGGTGCTGCTGGCACGGCAGAACTTCGGCTGCGGGTCGAGCCGTGAACATGCACCCTGGGCGCTGGAGCAGTACGGCTTCAGGGCGTTGATTGCCCCCAGCTATGCCGACATCTTCTTCAACAACTGCTTCAAGAACGGCATCCTGCCGATCGTGCTGCCAGAGGCCACCGTGGGCCGCCTGTTCGATGATGTGCAGGCGTTCGTCGGCTACGAACTCACGGTCGACCTGCCGCGGCAGGTGGTGGTCCAGCCCGATGGCACCGAACTCGCGTTCGAGGTCGAGGTCTTTCGCAAGCACTGCCTGGTCAATGGGCTCGACGACATCGGCCTGACTTTGCGGCATGCCGACAAGATCCGCAGCTTCGAAGCCGAACGTCTGGCCCGCATGCCGTGGTTGACGCATGGCGAGCCAGCCTGACGCTGCGCGCAACCGCCAAGACAACCCCCGGGACACAGTGACAGCCATGAAAATCGCGATCCTGCCCGGCGACGGCATCGGCCCCGAAATCGTCGACCAGGCCGTGCGAGTGCTGAAGGTGCTGGACCTGCCGCTGGAGCTGGAAACCGCAGCCGTGGGCGGCGCCGCCTATGAATCAACGGGTCATCCGCTGCCCGAGGCCACGTTGAAGCTGGCACAGGCCGCCGACGCGGTCTTGTTCGGTGCCGTCGGCGACTGGAAGTACGACAAGCTGGAACGCGCGCTACGGCCCGAACAAGCGATCCTGGGGCTTCGCAAGAACCTGGGACTGTTCGCCAACCTGCGCCCGGCGCTGTGCCATGAGCGGCTGACCGACGCCAGCAGCCTCAAACCGGAACTGGTGGCCGGTCTCGACATCCTGATCATCCGCGAGCTCACCGGCGACATCTACTTCGGCCAGCCGCGCGGGCGCCGCAAGTCGCCCGATGGCGCCTTCGAAGGTGCCGACGAAGCCTTCGACACCATGCGCTACACGCGGCCGGAAATCGAACGCATCGCGCATGTGGCCTTCAAGGCAGCGCGCCAGCGCGCGGCAGGGTCACCCGGCAAGCAGGCCAAGGTCACCAGCGTCGACAAGGCCAATGTGCTGGAGACCTTTCAGTTCTGGCGCGATGTGGTGACCGAGGTTCATGCCGAGTACCCCGATGTGGCGCTGGACCACATGTATGTCGACAACGCTGCGATGCAGCTCGTCAAAGCGCCGAAGTTCTTCGACGTGCTCGTGACCGGCAACATGTTCGGCGACATCCTGTCCGACGAAGCCGCGATGCTGACCGGCTCGATCGGCATGCTGCCGTCGGCCAGCCTCGACCAGAACGGCAAGGGCCTGTACGAGCCCAGCCATGGCAGCGCGCCCGATATCGCCGGCAAGGGCGTGGCGAACCCGCTGGCGACGATCCTGTCGGCCGCGATGATGCTGCGCTACACGTTGAAGCAGGTCGAAGCCGCCGACCGCGTCGAAGCAGCCGTCAGCTCGGTGCTGGCGAGCGGCTTGCGCACCGCCGACATCCACAGCCAGGGCACGACCCGGGTCGGCACGGCCGAGATGGGCGATGCGGTGGTGGCCGCGCTTGGCAAGACTGCTCCTGCCACCTCAAACTCTGCCACCTCGGCCAAGACCCCCCAGACCTGACGCCAGCCGGCTAGCCTCGCCCCTCACGGACCCCGGCGACGCAACCGGGGCAGCAACTGGGGTCCCTGGCCAACGTCGAAGGTGAGGCAACAGAGTGAGAGATTCCATGGCACACACAACAACGCCCCGCGTGGGTCTGGTCGGCTGGCGCGGCATGGTCGGCTCGGTGCTGATCGATCGCATGCGTGCGGAGCGCGATTTCGCGCTCATCGAACCGGTCTTCTTCAGCACCAGCAACGCTGGCAATGCATTGCCAGCCGCCATTTCGGATCTTGCTGCAAGTGACGCCAAGCTGCAGGACGGCAACGACATCGCAGCCCTGCAGCGCTGCGAGGTCGTCATCACCGCCCAGGGCGGTGACTACACCAAGGCCGTGCACCCGAAGCTGCGCGCGGCGGGGTGGAAAGGCATCTGGATCGATGCCGCCAAGACGCTGCGCATGAACGACGACGCAGTGATCATCCTGGACCCGGTCAATCGCGGTGTGATCGACGCGGCGCTGGCGCGTGGGGTCAAGGACTACATCGGCGGCAACTGCACCGTCAGCTGCATGTTGATGGGTGTGGGCGCGCTCTTCAAAGCCGACCTGGTGGAGTGGATGGCGGCCACCACCTACCAGGCCGCCAGCGGCGGCGGCGCTCAGCACATGCGCGAGTTGCTGACCCAGTTCGGCACCCTGAACCAGGCGGTGCGGCCGCTGCTGGACGACCCGGCCAGCGCCATCCTCGACATCGACCGTCAGGTGGCCGAGGCCCAGCGCGGCTTGCCGCCCGAAGCGGTGCAGCACTTCACGGCTCCGCTGGCCGGCAGCCTGATCCCCTGGATCGACGCCGACCGCGGCGACGGCACCAGCCTGGAGGAATGGAAGGGGGGCGCCGAGGTCAACAAGATCCTCGGCCGCGGACCGGGCTTCGGCACTGGGGCAGCGGAGGTTGCGACGACCTCAACCTCAGCCCCGATCCCCATCGACTCGATCTGCGTCCGGGTCGGTGCCATGCGCTGCCACAGCCAGTCGCTGACGATCCGCTTGAAGCGTGACGTGCCGCTGGCAGACATCGAACGCATGATCGCCACCGACAACGACTGGGTGCGGCTCATACCCAATACGCGCGAAGCCACCGTCAAGCACCTGACGCCGGTGGCGGTGACGGGCACGATGGACATCGCTGTCGGCCGGCTGCGCCAGCTGGCGCTGGGCCCGCGCATGATCGGCGCCTTCACCATCGGCGACCAGTTGCTGTGGGGCGCGGCCGAGCCATTGCGGCGCATGCTGCGGATTGTGTTGGCGCAGCAGCCGCGCACCGACTGAGAAACGCGGTTGCGGATGCAGCTTCTGCCCCGTTGCCCCCGTGCAACATCGGATGCAGCGCGCAGAAACAATGCATTTCCCCCACAAACATCAGCCTTTGCATGAGCAGGTGAGCCTATATGCTTGTTGTGGTTGTGATTTTCGGCGCCGCGCTGCATCCGCCGCGGAACTGATGGGGTCAGATGTCGGGCATTGGGCCAAGGCCCTGATCACGGCGTCGATCGGTGCTTGAGACACGCCATGGGCGAGGGGAAACCAGTTTGAAACATCGATCGAATGTCGTTGCTGCGCGCTTCGCGCTTCGGGGGGTCGCGGTGGCGGTGGCCTGCTTGTTGGCCGGCCATGCCAGTGCGCTGGGACTGGGCCGCCTGTCGGTCAATTCGGCGTTGGGCGAGACCCTGAAGGCCGAGATCGACATCACGAGCATCACGCCTGAAGAAGCGGCGTCGCTGGTGCTGCGGGTGGCGCCCCCCGAGGCCTACCGCGCTGCCGGCGTCGAATACAACCCGGTGCTGCCGAGCGCCAAGGTGCAGCTCTTGCGCAGGCCCGATGGTCGCAGCGTTCTGCGCCTGAGCAGCGACCGCGCGGTGCTAGAGCCTTTCGTCGACGTCATCATCGAAGCCAACTGGTCCAGCGGCCGACTGGTGCGCGACTACACGATGCTGTTCGACCCGCCGGCCGCGCGCACCGCGCAAGCCGCTGCGCCGGCTGCAGCGCCAGTGGTGAGCGCCGTGGCCACCCCCCGC
>JBDSMV010000440.1:0-8480 GCA_039915715.1 Rubrivivax sp.
CCAAGGAGCTTTCTCAAGTTGCAGGGCCAGCCACGGCGGACCCAACGCCGAAAACCGGGCCGCAGCGATGCGGTCTCATTGCCATTGTGGGAAAGCCCAATGTCGGGAAGTCGACGCTGCTGAACGCGCTGGTTGGCCAGAAGATCAGCATCACCTCCGACAAGGCGCAGACCACGCGGCACCGCATCACCGGCATCCGTACCCGCGGTTCGTCGCAGTTCGTGTTCGTCGATACGCCCGGCTTCCAGACCCGCCACACCGCCGCGCTCAACCGCAACCTGAACCGCACCGTGCACGGCGTGCTGTCGGACGTGGACGTGGTGCTGTTCGTGGTCGAAGCCGGGCGTTTCGGGCTGCCGGACGCGAAGGTGCTGTCGCTGTTGCAGGCCGAGTCGATGCAGGGCAAGCCGGTGCTGCTGGTGGCCAACAAGCTGGACACCATGACGCGCCGCCAGGATGTGCTGCCGTGGCTCAAGACCATGCCCGAACGCCATCCCTTTGCCGAGTTCGTGCCGATGTCGGCCACCCGCGAAGCCGATGTCGAACGCCTGCTCGGCATCGTCGAGCCCTACCTGCCGCAGCAGCCGTGGTTTTACGAAGAAGACGCGCTGACCGACCGCAGCGAACGCTTCATGGCGGCCGAGATCGTGCGCGAAAAGCTGTTCAGGCTCACGGGCGATGAACTGCCCTACAGCTGCACGGTGGTGATCGACAGTTTTCAGGAGGAAGGCCGACTCCGCCGCATCGCGGCCTCGATCGTGGTCGAGCGCGACGCCCACAAGGGCATGGTGATCGGCGATGGCGGCGAACGCCTGAAGCGCATCGGCAGCGAAGCCCGCCAGGACCTGGAGAAACTCTGGGACGCCAAGGTGTTCCTGGAACTGTGGGTCAAGGTGCGTTCGGGATGGGCCGATGACGAAGCCCACCTGCGCAGCTATGGCTACGAATGAGGCTGGGTCCGACGATCCAGTCAAACCAACTGCGGCGCGCCGCAAGCCGCGCCCGGTGGCGTCGGCCCGCCTGTCCCCACCGCGCAGTCCGCTGCTGTCCTATGTGCTGCACCGTCACGACTGGAGCGAAACCAGCCTGATCGTCGAGTTGTTGACGCGCGAGCAAGGCCGCATCGTGGTGGCGGCCAAGGGAGCCAAACGGCCGAACTCGCAGCTGCGTCCGGTGCTGATGCCGTTTCAGCCACTGCAGGCGCTGCTGGGCAAGGCACCTGCCGATGAGTCGGCCGAGATCCACAACCTGCGCGGTGCCGAATGGGCTGGGGGTGTGCCGCTTTTGGGGCCGGCAGCGATGTTCTCGGCCTTTTACTTGAACGAGTTGCTGCTGAAGTTGCTGCCGCGTCAGGATCCGCACCCGCTGTTGTTCGATGCCTATGCCGACACACTTGGGGCACTGGCGGGCGGCACGGCCGAAGAGCCCGCTGCGCTGCGCGCATTCGAGCTGTTCCTGCTGCGCGAGTTGGGGTGGCTGCCCGACCTGGCGCTGGCGACGCTGACTGCTGCCCCGTTGGACCCGCAACGTCCCTACACGCTGGATGCCGACTCCGGCTTGGTCGCACAGGTCCGCGGTGCACCGGGAACGGCGTGGCTGGCGCTCGACCAGGCGCTGCAGTCGGTCGGTTCCGGTGGCGACCTGACAGCACTGCGTGCCGCCTGCGCGCCGCACAACGCCGCTTTGCGTGGGCCCCTTCGCAACCTGCTTCACTATCATCTGGGCACTGACACCTTGCGCACGCGCCGTGTCTGGCAGGGCGTGCACCGTTTGGCCCAACCTGGAGCCACCCGCGAATGAACCCGCTTGTCGCCGACCACACAGCCGATGCAGCCAACCGGCCCCGCACCGCACTGTCGGTCAACGTCAACAAGATCGCGCTGTTGCGCAACACCCGGCATCTGAACCTGCCGGATGTCTGCAGGGCTGCGCGGCTGTGTCTGGAAGCGGGCGCCGACGGCATCACCGTGCACCCGCGGCCCGATGCGCGCCACATTCGCGCCGACGACGTGGCGGCGCTGCAGCAACTGATGCAGCAGTGGCCCGAGGCCGACTACAACATCGAAGGCAACCCGTTTCAGAACCTGATGGACTTCGTGCGCGAGCACCGACCACAGCAGTGCACCTTCGTGCCCGACGGCGAGGGTCAGTTCACCTCCGACCACGGCTGGGACCTGGCGGCAGACGGTGAGCGACTACTGCCGTTGATCCGCGAAGCCCAGGATCTGGGGGTTCGCGTGAGCCTGTTCATGGACGCTGTCCCGGCTGCCATGGTGCTGGCCAAGCAGGTGGGCGCCGACCGGGTCGAGCTCTACACCGAGCCGTATGCCGCCGCCCATGCGCGCCGCGACCGCGACCCCGACGGGTTGCAGCGCAGTCTGGCCGCGTTTGCTGCTGCCGCCACATCGGCACACGCGCATGGGTTGGGAGTCAACGCCGGGCACGACCTGAACCAGGACAACCTGGCGGACTTCCTGCGCGCGGTGCCGGGGGTGCTGGAGGTCTCGATCGGCCATGCGCTGGTGGCCGACGCGCTGGAAGCGGGCCTGGCCGCCACCGTGCAGGCTTATGGCCGCATCGCCCGCGGGTTGGAGCCCGCTTCTGCGGCGCACCCGGCAACCGATGGCAAGACATCCAAGCCGCCAGTCGATTGGGGCCGGGCAGGCGCCGGGCCGACCCGATGATCGTCGGCATCGGCACCGACATCTGCGACATCCGCCGCATCGAAGCCACCGTGGCGCGCCGCGGTGACGACCGGTTTGCCGAACGCGTGCTGGGCGCAGACGAGCTGCAGGTGTACGCCGCCCGGCGCGCGCGCATCGCTTCGCGCGGCTTGCGCTTTCTGGCCACCCGTTTCTCTGCCAAGGAGGCCTTCGCCAAAGCCATCGGACTCGGCATCCGTTCGCCGATGCGATGGCGCGACTGCCAGGTGCTGAACGAGGCCAGCGGCAAACCCGTGCTGCGCTTGTCGGGCCCGCTGGCGGACTGGTTCGAGGGCAATGGCTGGCAGGCCCATGTGACGCTGAGCGATGAAAGCGACTACGCGGCGAGCTTCGTCGTCGTCGAAACCCGGACCCCCTGATGAAGACCTCCAAGCCCCGCGGTGCCGAAACCGTTCCGTCGATGCACCATGCGCCCGTGGTGCTGGACATCGCCGGTACGACCTTGACGACGGTCGACCGCAAGCGGCTGAAGCATCCTCTAGTGGGCGGGTTGATCCTGTTTGCACGCAACTGGCACGACCGCCTGCAGCTGACCGAGCTGACTGCGTCGATCAAGCGCATTCGGCCCGACCTGCTGATCTGCGTCGACCACGAAGGCGGGCGCGTGCAGCGCTTCGCCACCGATGGCTTCACTGCGTTGCCGCCGATGCGCGAATTGGGTGAGAGGTGGATGCGCGACCCGCTGGTGGCCACCGATGCCGCCACTGCAGTCGGTTATGTGCTGGCATCGGAGCTGCGGGCCTGCGGAGTCGACCTGAGCTTCACGCCGGTGCTGGACCTGGACCACGGCGCCAGCAGCGTGATCGGCGACCGTGCCTTCCATGGTGACGCCCGGGTGGTGGCGCTGTTGGCCAAGAGCCTGATGCACGGGCTGTTGCGGGCCGGCATGCAAGGCTGCGGCAAGCACTTTCCGGGGCACGGCTTCGTCAAGGCCGACAGCCATGTCGCGGTGCCGGTGGACCGCCGCAGCCTGAAGGCGATCCTGGACAGCGATGCCAAGCCCTACGAGTGGTTGACGACCACGTTGGCATCGGTGATGCCGGCCCATGTGATTTACCCGAAGGTCGACAACCGGCCTGCGGGTTTCTCGCCGCGTTGGTTGAAAGAAATCCTGCGGGGGCGCTACGGCTTCACCGGCGCGGTCTTCAGTGACGACTTGAGCATGGCCGGTGCCCGCGAACTCGAAGGCAGCCGGCTCACCTATGCCGAAGCGGCAGCATTGGCGCTGTCGGCTGGCTGCGACCTGGTGCTGCTGTGCAACCAGTCGGTGGATGGCGGAGAAGCAGTCGACGAGTTGCTGTCGCAACTGCAGGCTGCTGCCGACCGCGGCTTGTGGCAGCCCGACCCTGACAGTGAGGCACGGCGCCTGGCGCTCCTGCCACAGTTGCCGCCGATGGGGTGGGACGAATTGATGCACGACGCGGGATACCAGCATGCGCTGGAGAGCCTGCCTTGACGGTGGGTTGAAATTTCAGTCGAGCGGGTCGACCGGGACTGTCGGGAAGGCTTCAGTCGATCAAAAAAAGGGGCCCCGTCATGCGGGGCCCTTTCACGTTCAAGAGCCGGCGCCGGACCCCCTGAGCGGGTCGCGACGCCATGCAGGCATTAAATCGACGGCCGTTGCTGCGGGTCGAACGGCAGCTTCATCTGCGACAAATCCTTGCGGGTCTCGACCAGCACCAGCGGCGCTTCGTCCTGCACGACCGTCGGCCGCGGTTTGCGCGGCTCGCGCGTCGGCAGCACCTCGGCAGCCATGGCCGCCTGCACGTTGCGGATCTTCTCGGCGTCCGAATTGACCCACTGCAGCCCCGCGTCTGCCGCCAGCGCGTTCAGCTCGTCGGTCGGCAGGGTATAGGCTTCGGCCGTCGAAGGCCGAGCCGGCGCTGAAGTTGCATCGGGCTGCCGTCCGGCGGCAGCGTGGGTCGGCGCGTGTTGCCGGGCGGTATCCGGCTCGGGGGGTTCCGGGGCGGACGCCGCAGGTGCGACCGGTGCCGATGCCGGTGCCGGTGAAGATTCGACCGCATCGACCGTCCCGACGGTGTCTGCGGAAGGCGTCATCCGCGACGTCGAAGGTTCCGGCTCGACATACGCTGCGGCCACTGCGGCCGGCGCCTGCACCGGGGGCGCTTCGGCAAAGCTCGGTGTCGGCCGGGGCAATGCGGCTGCATCCGATCCCAGCGCAGGCCCATCGGCTTCGTCGCGGCGCGGCAGACGCTCGCCGGTGCTGCCGGCACTGCCGTCGCCGTCGTCCGTGCCGGCCGCGTCGTCACTTCGCGCTTCGCGGTTGCGGCCGCCACGACCGCCGCGGCTGCGGCGGCGCGGGCCACGGTCGGTGCCCTCGGCCGGAGCGTCGGCTTCGGCGCCGGCATTGCTGGCGTCGCCTGCAGCGCCATCGGTCGTGTCGTCGGCTGCATCCGCCTGCGGATCCGCGGCGCGGCTGCGCGGCGCGCGGTCGCGATCGGGCAGGCCCGCTTGGTCGGCAATCGCGGCGGCAGCGTCGTTCGTGTGCGCGTCAGCATCACCTGCATCACCTGCATCACCTGCTTCACCTGCAGCGCGTGAATCACCACCGTTTATCGAGAGCGCGGCGCCATCGGCGCGGCCCTCGCCATTGCGGTCGCGTCCACCCCGGCGGCGGCGGCGGCGGCCATCGCGTTCACCGTCGGCGGTCGCGGCCGCGCTGGTGCCGGCTTCGTTGTCGGCCAGGTCGGCCGCTGGGGTCATCCGATCGCGGTCATCCGCCGGCGCGGCTGTCGGGCGGTCGCTGCCACGGCCGCCGCGGCGAGCCTCGCTGCGTGGTTCGCGGTCTTCGCGTGTGCTGTCGCCGCGAGCGATCTCGCCAGTCGGTGCTTCCGCCGCCTTGTCGGTGCGTGAACCACCGCGGCCGCTGCGGCTTTCGCCGCGGGCATCTCCGCGGCTTTCCCCTCGGGGACCGCGGCCATCGGCGCGCGCCTCGCCGCGCTCGCCACGCCCGCCGCGCTCACCGCCCCGTCCGCCACGGCCGCCGCGCTCACCGCGCCGGCCATCCTTGCGCTCGGCCCCGGCGCCACTGCCGGTGCCGGCGGCTGGCGCTGCTGCCGTCGTTGACATCGCTGCGGGCGTCGGCGTGCGTGCTACGTCGGGTTCGGCGCCGATCAGGCGCTTGAACCAGCCGAAGAAGCCGCTGCCGGCGTTGGCCGTGTTGGCACTGGGGTTGGCCCAGGCCGGCGGCGTCGGTGTCACCGGCGCCACAGCCACCGGTCTGACCACGGGCTCCGGTGCTGGCGCAGGCGCCGGGGCGGGCGGCGCGGGTTGATCGGGCAACACGCCCTTGATGAGCGGCTGCTGCTTCGGCTTTGCGCGTTCGTCCTGCGACTTGCGGCGCGTGATCCCGACCTCGTCGTCCGGCTCCTCGATCATCGTGTAGCTGGCTTGCAGGCCTTCCAGACGCGGGTCGTCGTGGCGCAGCCGCTCGAGCTTGTAGTTGGGGGTTTCCAGATGCTTGTTGGGCACCAGGATCACCGTCACACGCTGCTTCATCTCGATCTTGGTGATCTCGGTGCGCTTCTCGTTGAGCAGGAAGCTCGTCACCTCGACAGGCACTTGCACATGCACGGCAGCGGTGTTTTCCTTCATCGACTCTTCCTGCACCATGCGCAGGATCTGCAGCGCGCTGCTCTCGGTGTCGCGGATGTGGCCGGTGCCGTTGCAGCGCGGACAGGTGATGTGGTTGCCTTCGCTCAACGCCGGGCGCAACCGCTGGCGGCTGAGTTCGAGCAGGCCGAACTTGCTGATCGAGCTGAACTGCACCCGCGCCCTGTCGCTGCGCAAACCATCCCGCAGCCGCTGTTCGACCTCGCGCCGGTTCTTGCTCTCTTCCATGTCGATGAAGTCGACCACGATCAGGCCGCCCAGGTCGCGCAGCCGCATCTGGCGCGCGATCTCGTCGGCGGCTTCCAGGTTGGTGCGGGTGGCGGTTTCCTCGATGTCGCTGCCGCGGGTGGCGCGCGCGCTGTTGACGTCGACGCTGACCAGCGCTTCGGTGTGGTCGATGACGATCGCGCCACCGCTCGGCAGGTTGACGGTGCGGCTGAACGCGGTTTCGATCTGGTGTTCGATCTGGAAGCGGCTGAACAAGGCCGCATCGTCGCGATACCTTTTGACCCGCGATGCCGTCTCGGGCATCACATGGTTCATGAACTGCTGCGCCTGGTCGAAGATGTCGTCGGTGTCGATCAGGATCTCGCCGATGTCGGCGGTGAAGTAGTCCCGGATCGCGCGGATCACGAGACTGCTTTCCTGGTAGATCAGGAACGCACCCTTGCCGCCGGTGGACGCGCCGTCGATGGCGTCCCACAGCTTCAACATGTAGTTCAGGTCCCACTGCAACTCGGCCGCGCTGCGGCCGATGCCGGCAGTGCGGGCGATCAGCGACATCCCCTTGGGATACTCGAGCTGGTCCAGGTTTTCCTTCAGCTCTTCGCGGTCTTCGCCCTCGATGCGGCGGCTGACTCCACCGCCGCGCGGGTTGTTGGGCATCAACACCAGGTAGCGCCCAGCCAGGCTGACGAAGGTGGTCAGCGCCGCGCCCTTGTTGCCGCGTTCTTCCTTCTCGACCTGCACCAGCAGGCTGTCGCCTTCCTTCACCGCGTCCTGGATGCGGGCGTTCTTGACATCCGTGCCTTCGCGGAAGAAGTTCTTCGAGATTTCCTTGAAGGGCAGGAAGCCGTGGCGGTCTTCGCCGTATTCGACGAAGCACGCTTCGAGTGACGGTTCCACCCGCGTGATCACGGCCTTGTAGATGTTGCCCTTGCGCTGCTCGCGCCCTTCGATCTCGGTTTCGAAGTCGACGAGCTTCTGCCCGTCAACGATGGCCAGGCGCCGCTCTTCGGCCTGCGTGGCATTGATCAGCATGCGTTTCATTTGTGCATCCCCCATCTGCGGCGCGTCACGCGCCGCGCGGCGTCCCTTGCGGGGGCCGCGTTGTCATCACACCGATGCACGGAGAACGGCGGAACGATCCGGGATGTGAAATGCCCTGGACTGGCGGCGACCGCGTCTTCGCGGTCAGCTGTTCAGCGTTGGCGCGTGCGTGTGGGCGGCTGCTGCAGCGGCTGCCGACATCTGCCCGGGGCGATGCGCTGCGCGCAACACCGGCCCCGGAACCGACACCGTGCCGGCGGCGGCATCAAGCCGTGGCGGTCGGTGGTCTGCGGTGGGGCTGATCAGGGGAGAGGGGGTCGACATGTGCTGCCTGCAGCGCACTTGGCGCTGGCAGCAGAACCGCAGAAGTGGTCTGCTGCCGTGGAATTCACGGTGACTGAGGCCCGACAGGAGTCGGGCTTCGCCGGATCGGTGTGGTCGTTCTTCTGCCGCTTGCGGCCTTGGCCTGCCGAGTCGCTTCGGGACCCCGGCCCAGATCGGGCACGCGAGCGTTGCATCACTCTTGGTCAGACGCCGGGTCCTACCCGGTGCGTCTGCCTGTCTGGTCGAATCCGCAGGCGAAAAGCCACCGGACCGATTCACGTTAACGCTGCGAGACCCCGTCTAAACTCCGAAAAATCAAGGACTTAGGGCGCAAACGTGACGATGGCGAGTATACGGGGCGGTGCAGGGCCCGGTCCGGCCACCGGCGCACCCCCGGCGGTGCGCCACCTGCAGGTCGATGCCGAGTCCGCGGGTCAGCGCCTGGACAACGTTCTGATGCGGCTTTTGAAGGGCGTACCGAAAAGCCATGTCTACAGGGTCATTCGCTCGGGCGAGGTGCGTCTGAACAAG
>JBDSMV010000454.1:0-10277 GCA_039915715.1 Rubrivivax sp.
GCAATGGCCGAACGCGACGATGTGCGCGCGGTCACCAAGCGCATCAACGGCGGCTTCAACGGACTTGACGACCGGGTGCTGAACCTGTTCCGGGCCAAAGCGGTGTTGGGGCTTTGAGTCGGCATCGATCGCCGAGCCGCTGGCGCGTCGCTGCCGGGCTGGTTGGAGTCACGGCGCTGGCGGGCTGCCGTGACGCGCCTGCACCGCTGCAGGCGGCAACCGTGCCGGCCATGGCCGCTTCGGCTTCGGTCGCACCACGCACGGCGCCCGTGCGCGCGTCATCGGCCGATCATCTGCAGCGCGCCAGGGTGCAGCCGCAGGGTCCGGAGTTTGTGTTCCGCATCGAGGCCGACGCTGCGGCGGCCGATGCGGGCGTGCTGCGCGTGCATGCGATCACGATCGAACGCGCCGATGGCACCGGCGACGTGCAACGCATCGACGGGCTCGACACCGACACGCCGGTGGCGCCGAACCTGCCGGCGCTCGAATTTGTCGACATGAACTTCGATGGTTTTGCCGACCTGCGGATCATCGAGTCGCGGCCTGCGGGTCCCACCTTGCCATACCGCAATTGGCTCTTCGACCCTGCCAGTGGTCGCTTCGTCGCCAGCCCGGCGCTGGATGCCCTGTCGGCTCCGCGTTTCGATGGCGCGCGCGAGGAAGTGGTGGCCGACTGGCGCGATGGCGCCGCCCGGTACGGCACCGATACCCATGCCTGGCGCGATGGATCGCTGCTGCCGCTGCGCCGCAAGCTGCGCACTTACCAGAGGCCGGGTGTCTACACCGAGACAACTGCGCGGTGGTCGGATGCCAGCTGGAAAGAGGTCGAGCGACATCAGGGGCAGGATCGACCCTGAAGCAGCTCTGGCGTGCACCCGGACCCGCCGGGGCGGTGGTGGGGACATCGCGCCCAGCCGGGCTCCGAACCCTATGATCGCGCCGGTCCGAAGTTCCTGAACACCCCACCCCGATGAGCCTCTCCCTGTCGCTGCGCCATGCCTGGCCGCTGACCAAGCAAACCGTCACCGCCTGGATCGACGACTACGCGCCCAGCATGGGTGCGGCCTTGTCGTACTACACCGTGTTCTCGTTGGCGCCGCTGCTCCTGATCGTGATTGCGATCGCCGGGCTGGTGTTTGGCGCCGACGCAGCGCGCGGCGCGCTCTTCGGCGAGCTGTCGTCGATGATGGGCGCCGAGGCCGCCAAGGCGATCGAGAGCATGCTGGCCGGCGCCAGCAAACCCTCCGATGGCGCCATCGCCAGCACGGTCGGCGTGGTGGCGCTGCTGATCGGCGCCACCACGGTGTTCGGCGAGTTGCAGAACGCGCTGGACCGCATCTGGCAGGTGCCCGAGAAAGACAAGCCCAGCGGCCTCATGGGTTTGCTGCGCACGCGGTTCTTGTCGTTCGGCTTGATCCTGGGCATCGCTTTCTTGTTGATGGTGTCGCTGGTGGCCGGCACCGCGGTGACAGCGCTGGGAAAATGGTGGGGGCCGATGTTCGGCGCTCGCGAAGCGTTGGCGCAGGGGGTCACTTTTGTGGTCGGGTTGGCTGTCTCCACGGTCGGCTTCGCGATGATCTACAAGCTGATGCCTCGGGTGCAGGTGCGCTGGGCCGATGTGTGGGTTGGTGCCGCGGTCACGGCGCTGCTGTTTACCCTCGGCCGCTTCCTGATCAGCATTTACATCGGCACCACCGACGTGGCGTCGGGCTATGGCGCCGCGGGGTCGTTGGTGGTGGTGTTCGTTTGGGTCTACTACTCGGCGCAGATCTTCCTGTTGGGGGCCGAGTTCACCTGGGTTTTCGCCACCACGCTGGGCTCACGCAAGGACCTGGCGCAGCACGCCGATGGGTCGACCAACGACACCACCGCGGTCGAGCAGGCCCCGCGCAAGACGGCCTGAAGCCGGTGAAGCCGAAGGCGGCTCTGGCCGCTGCCCAAGCCTGGTTCGCCGCGCAAGGCTTCAAACCCTTCCTGTTTCAGCGCCAGGTCTGGGCGGCGATGAAGGCCGGCAGGAGCGGCCTTCTGCATGCCACCACCGGCAGCGGCAAGACCTATGCGGTGTGGCTGGGAGCCCTGGCCCGCGCGCAGCCATTGGCCGCATCCGGAGCCAACCTGCAGGTGCTGTGGCTGACGCCGATGCGGGCATTGGCGGCCGACACCACACGCGCGTTGAAACTGCCGCTGGCCGCTGTGGCGCCCGGCTGGTCGGTGGGCCAGCGCACCGGCGACACCCCCAGCGCCGAACGCGCGCGCCAGGACCGCCGGCTGCCGACCGCACTGGTCACCACCCCCGAATCGCTGTCGCTGTTGCTGACGCGCGAGAACGCAGCAGCCGAGTTGGGTGGCGTGCACACCGTAATCGTCGACGAATGGCACGAGATGATCGGCAACAAGCGCGGCGTGCAGGTGCAACTGGCGCTGGCACGGCTCAGGCGCTGGAACCCGCAACTGGTGGTGTGGTCGCTGTCGGCCACGCTGGGCAACAGCGCCGAATCGATGCAGACATTGACCGGCCCGGCAGACGGCCAGAACCCGGGCCGGCTGGTGCAGGGCAAGGTCGACAAGACCTTGCTGATCGACTCGGTGCTGCCGGTCGAGCCCGGTCACTTCAGCTGGGGCGGCCACCTGGGGGCGCAGATGCTGAAGCCGGTGGCGGCGGAGATCGAAACCGCATCGACCGCTTTGATCTTCACCAACACCCGCAGCCAGGCCGAGATCTGGTATCAGCTGTTGCTGGCGGAAAAGCCCGAGTGGGCCGGGTTGATCGCTTTGCACCACGGCTCGCTCGACCGCGGGGTGCGCGAATGGGTCGAGCTCGGCTTGAAAGAGGGGCGACTGAAGGCTGTGGTGGCCACGTCCAGCCTCGACCTGGGGGTCGACTTTCTGCCGGTGGAACGGGTACTGCAGATCGGCAGCGCCAAAGGAGTCGCCCGATTGCTGCAGCGTGCCGGCCGCAGCGGGCATGCGCCGGGCCGGCCCAGCCGCATCACCCTCGTTCCCACCAACACGCTGGAACTGGTCGAAGCCGCAGCCGCACGGCAGGCTGCGTTGTCGGGGCGCGTCGAGTCGCGCCACAGCCCCGACAAGCCGCTCGACGTGCTGGTGCAGCATCTGGTGACGGTGGCGCTCGGTGGTGGTTTCGAAGCCGATTCGCTCTACGACGAAGTGCGCAGCAGCCATGCCTACCGCGACCTCAGGCGCGACGAGTTCGACTGGGCGATGGCGTTCTGCGAACGCGGTGGCGACAGCCTGACGGCCTACCCGGAATACCACCGCATCGCCCTCGTCGACGGCTTGTGGCGGGTGCCCGACCGCGGCATCGCCAGGCGCCACCGGATGCAGGTGGGAACGATCGTCAGCGACGCGTCGATGCAGGTGAAATGGCTCACCGGCGGCACCATCGGCACGATCGAGGAAGGTTTCATCTCCCGCCTGTCCAAGGGCGACAACTTCGTGTTCGCGGGTCGTGTGCTGGAGTACGTGCGCACGCAGGAAATGGCAGCGTATGTGCGGCTGGCCACCCAACGCAAGGGCGTGGTGCCGTCGTGGGCGGGCAGCAAGATGCCACTGTCCAGCGAGATGGCCGAGTCGGTGCAGGACCGTCTGGACGAAGCCGCTGCGGGCCGCTTCGAAGGCCCCGAGATGCAGGCCGCGATGCCGATGCTGAAAGCGCAGGCGCGCCTGTCGAAGCTGCCGGTGCGGGGCCGGTTGCTGGTCGAACGCTTCCGTTCGCGCGAAGGACACCACCTGTTCATCTACCCGTTCGCCGGGCGCAGCGTGCACATCGGCCTGGCGCAATTGCTGGCGTGGCGGCTGGCGCGCGCTCAGCCCAACACCTACTCGCTCAGCATCAACGACTACGGCATCGAAATCCTGGCCGCGCTGCCGGTGGAGTTGACAGCGGCCACGCAGGCTGCGTTGTTCGACACCACGCAACTGATGGCCGATGTGCTGGCGAGTTTGAATTCGGGGCAACTGGCGCAGCGCCGCTTTCGCGAGATCGCGCGCGTGGCCGGGCTGGTGTTCGGCGGCTACCCCGGTGCGCCGAAGAGCCTGCGGCAGTTGCAGGCGTCCAGCAGCCTGTTCTACGAGGTCTTTCGAACCTACGACGCCGGCAACCGGTTGTTGAACCAGGCCGAATCCGAAGTGCTGACACAGGAGCTCGAACTGTCAAGGTTGCAATCGACCTTGCAGGACCTGGCCGCGCGCACGTTGGAGGCGGTGGACCTGCATTCGCCAAGCCCCTTCAGCTTGCCGCTGATGGTCGAGCGGCTGCGAGAACAGCTCAGCACCGAAAAGCTCAAGGACCGCCTCGACCGCTTGCTGGCCGAAGGCGAAGCGGCGCTGGCCGAACCGGTGCCTGCTGTGCGCCCGTCGCGCCCCGCGCGCAAGCCCCGCACGACCACCCGTTGACGCCGAAGACGCTGCGGACGCTGCGCGCAGTCGTCACTTCACCTGCAACCACCGAACTTCGAGTGTGTCGTTGGGCCACTGCACCAGCGTGATGTTCTTCTTCATCGCCCATGTCAGCACGCGGCGGTACAGCGGCACCATCGGCAAGTCGTCAGCCACCAGCCGCAGCACGGTGGTCACCATCGCGCGTCGGCGCACGCGGTTGGGCTCGATGCGGATGTTGTCGATCAGCACATCGAGCTTCGGGTTGCTGTAGCGTCCGGCGTTGAAGGTTCCGTAGCCCGCCGGGTCGAAGCTGCGGAACAGCGCATTCAGCGACAGCCAGGCATCGGGCGATGCGGTCCAGCCGTATTCTGCGAAGCTGGTGGTGCCCTGGCTTAATTTGGGAAAGAACTGGCTGGTGGAACTGCTGCGCAGCGTGGTGCGCACGCCCACCTGGGTCAGCATCGCGGCCACGGCCTGGCAGACGTTTTCGCGCCAGGCCACATTGACGCAGTCCAGCGTGACCGAAAAGCCGTTCGGATAGCCGGCTTCGGCCAGCAACAGGCGTGAGCGTGCCGGGTCGTAGGGCAATCGCTTGTCGAGTTCGGCCGGTGCCCCGTCGACCAGCGGCGACAGGAACGCCCCGGTGGCCACCGCCTGGCCGCGCAACACCTTGTCGACGATCAATGGCACGTTGATCGCCTGGTAGACCGCGCGCCGCACCCGCAGATCCTTGAACGGGTTGCGGTCCTTGATGTCGCTGCCGGCCAGCGCAGCGCTGGCTTGGTCGAAAGCCAGATACTGCTGGCCGATGTCGGGCACCTGCTGCAACACGATCTTCGGATCGGCCTTCAGGCGCGCGATGTCCTGGTAGGGCGGGTCCAGCACCAGGTCGACCTCGCCCGATGCCAGCGCCGCCAGGCGCGTGGCGTCGGATCGGATCGCGATCCATTCGACCTGTTTGACATTGCCGTTGCGCTTGTCGGCGCGCCCCCACCAGTCGGGGTTGCGCTTGAGCACCGCGCGCACATCGGGGTCGTAGCGGTCGAGCTTGAAGGGGCCGGTGCCGTTGGCATTGCGGACCGCATAAGTTTCCTGCTTGGCGTTGAAGTCCTGGGCGCGCCCGACGCCATGCTTGTCGCTCCAGGCGCGGCTCATCATCGCCACGAACTGCAGCTTTTCGGGCAGCACCGCGTCGGGAGCTTCGAGCTGAAACTCGATCGTCAACGGATCGACCGCACGCACCGCCGTCACCCCTTTGAGCTGAAAGGCACGCTGCGACGACGGGCCCATCGCACGTTCCAGCGAGAACACCGCGTCATCGGCGGTGAAAGCGCTGCCGTCGTGAAACCTGACGCCGCCGCGCAGCTTGAAGCGCCAACTGGTGGGGGTGTCCATCTCCCACGACGCTGCCAGCGCGGGTTCGATACCGAACTTCTGGTCGCGCCCCACCAGCGATTCGTAGATCTGGTGCACCACCCGCGAGTGGTACAGCAGCGCCAAGGCCTGCGGGTCCATCGTCTGCGGGTCGAAGGCGGTGGCGATGCGCACCGTCTGCGCCGCTGCGCCCATGCTGCAGGCCACCAGCAGGGCCGACAGCAGCCTGATGCCCACCGCCAACAACGAGCGGGACAGCGGCGATTGCCGGCGGAATGGGGACCACGGGTGGCCGGGCGGCGGCATGCTGTTCATGTGCCGGAACGATGCCACAGGCGCGACGTTCAGACAGCCCCGGATGACCCTGCCATCGGGCCCTGGACGGTCACTCGCTGTCTTCGCCGCCCTCGTTGCCATCGGTGGTGGCGCTGTCGGCTTCGTCCTCGTCGCGCGCCTTCTGCACGCGCGCGGCCAGCGCGCCCTGCAACGGCGCCATCCCTTGCAGCAAGGCTGCGGTTGGCACCGTCGGCGCCAGCCGGGTGGCCGGCAGTGGCAGCGTGCTCATGTAGGGCGCGCTGAACCAGCGGTCGGTTTGGCGCTGGGTGGTCACCACCGTCAGCGTGACCCCCAGCAGCAGCAGCGCAGCCACCGCCGCGCCGATGGCGCGCGGGTGCGAAGGCAGTGCCTGCACCAGATGGGCGCGCACCAGCAGGGCCACCAGCAGCGCCTGCACCGCGCCGCCCAACTGCCACATCAGGGGCGAGTCGACCGCCGCGGCCACCTGCGGCCACAGCAGGTCGACCAGCGAGATCGACAGCAACCACGGCAGCGCGATGCGCAGATGGCCGCCGAAGTCGAAGCGGTGGCTGAAAACCTTGGACACCAGCGCCCACAAGCCGATCCACAGCACCAGCGCCATTGGAACGCCGAGCAGCGTGGGCAACCACACCGATGGATCGGTGCCCGGATCCATTCCCAACCACTGCGTTCCGAACAGCAGCGCCAGCAGCAGCACCCCGGCCAGCAGGGCCCAGGCAGTGCCGCCTGCGGGCATGCGCCGCATCGGCTGCTCAGGCGTCAGCACCTCGGCCGGCAGGCGCAGGTTGAGATGCGTGGCGCCAAGTTGCATCAGCGCGCCGGTGTCTGGCAGCACCAGGGTCTGGCCGCTGGCGATCCGGCGCTTGCCATGCTGCACGCCGTTGTGGCTGCTCAGCACCGTCAACACCACATTGCCGCTGTCATTGGCGGCCAAGCGGGCGTGGTGCGGCGCCACATGCGGGTCGTCGAGCACCACGGTGTTGTCAAGCGCGCGGCCGATCGTTACCGGCCACTGCCAGACATCGACGCTGCGCAGCGCGTGCTGGGCGCGGCCGGCCGGCTCGGCCAGTTCGATCAGCGCGAGGCGCTGTTGCTGCTGAGGCTGGGGCTGCTGTTGCTCTTGATAGTGGGGGTGGTCTTGGGGTCGGTCCATGCGTAGCCATCGATGTAGTGGCGGGCGAGGGTTTGCGCGCTGTCGAAGCCGACGCCATAAGCATCGAAGCGGCCCTGCACGCCGGTTTGTCGGCTGTCCAGTGTGGCGACCAGCACGGTCAGGTCGTGCAGCCCGGGCAGTTTCTTGTAGGCCCGCAGGCACACGACGGCTTTCAGCGGCAGGCCTTCGCGGTCGACCAGGCGTTCTACGCAGCGCGCCGCGGTGCGGTTGCGGTCGTCACGGCCGACACGCTCGTTGCGGAAGCTGGCCGAATACCGTTCGGCGAAGCGCAGCATGCCCAGCTTGCTGCCGTCGTAGGCTTCATGGCGCACCGTCACGAAACCGGTCAAAACCCCGCCGCCGACGAAGATGCGGGTGTCCATCTCGCAATCCGAGCGTTCGAACTGCAGCCCCTTGGCGGCTTGCGGCGACCCGCGGCCCCAACAGCGCATGAAGTCTTCCTGCGGCACCGGGATGCGATAGCGCGGGTGGCCCGCGGCACGCCATGGCAACGCCGTGAAGCGGGCGGTCAGCTCGGCCTGGTGGCCCAACAACTGGCGCGCGATCTCGTCCCAGGCCGGGGTGGTGATGGGACTCGCGTCGATCCCGCGCTTCAACAACGCGCGGGTGAAGGTGGCCGGCACCAAGAAGCTGATCTGCTCGCCGTCTCGCCGCGCCGCCACGTTGACGCCCACCAGGCGGCCCTGATCGTCGAGTGCCGGGCCGCCGCTCATGCCGGGGCTGAGCGAGCCGCCGAAAAACAGCGTCGGCAGGAAGCCGCGTTCGACCGGACCGTTGTAGCTGCCCTCGGCGACCGCGAAGCCCACGTCCAGTGGGTTGCCGAGCGAGTAGATACGGGCTCCGCGGGCCATCGGCTCGGCCTCTTCTCGCAGCAGCAGCGCCCCGCGGCCAGCAAATGCGCCGGGCTCGGCCGGTCTGAGCAGCGCCAAGTCGTGCACGACATCGAAAGCCAGCAACTCGAGCGCACCCTGGCGCCCGTCCACGGTCGCATAGACCAGCCGGTGGCGCTCGGGTTGTAGCGCGTACTGGCTGACCACGTGATAGTTGGTGATCAGATGCCCGTCGGCGCCCACCAAAAACCCCGATCCCACCGACGACTGGCTGTCTTGCGTCTTCAGCAGGGTGCGAATCTGCAGCAGCAGCGGACGCGTGCGTTCATAGATGCGCTGGCCGGGACCTGTCAGCAAAACCTCGGCGGGTTGGGCTGCGCCCGGTGCGGGTGCTGGCGGGGCGGCCGACGCCCGTCCGGCGCTGCTGGTGCCGGGTGCGGGATCGGGTTGCACGCCCGATCGACGGTCGGTGCCCAGGTCTGCGTTCGGTGTCGTGCCGGGCAGCGCACCCGGCAGGGCAGCGGCTGCCGATGCGGCAGCAGCCTGAAGGGAAGCAGGCGCTGTTCGAACAGGCCCAGGCGCTGCGGCCGGCCCGGTGGCTGCGACAGCAGTGCCAGCCATGGTCAGGGCACCAACGAACGACAGAGGTTGCAACCGTCTGCGGTGCAGTGCGAAGGCTTTGGACCACAAGCCCGCCGAACCGTTTGGATGCATCACGTAGATCTTAGCGGGGCGCGGCCCGATCAGCTTCGCCGACGGCTTTCAGTGGCCCGCCGGCGTGCTGCCAGCGCTCCGCCGTGGCCGCACCCGCGCATCCGATCCGTCAAGCCCCACGTAGATGGCTAGGTCGCCCCGGTCGAACGACGAAACGCCGTGCCGGACAGGCTCTCTACATCACCGTTTCACTAAAAGGATCTGGAAATGAAACTGCTGCGTTATGCATCGATCGTTCTTACCGCTACTGCGCTGGCCGCCTGTTCGGGCATGAACACCGCCACCAAGATGCCGGAAACCGGCATGGGCAACAACGGCATGGCCAGCAACGGAGCCAGACTTGTGATGGTCGGTGGCGCCGCCATGCTACCCACGCGCGACATCATCGACAACGCGGTCAACTCGAAGGACCACACCACCCTGGTCGCTGCCGTTAAGGCCGCGGGTCTGGTGCAGACCTTGAAGGGACCTGGTCCGTTCACCGTCTTCGCGCCGACCAACGAAGCCTTCAACGTGTTGCCCGCGGGCACAGTCGATTCGCTGTTGAAGCCGGAGAACAAACCCAAGCTGACCAAGATCCTGACGTACCACGTGGTGTCGGGTCGCATGGATGCCAAGGCGCTGATGGCTGCCATTCACGCGGGTGGCGGCAAGGCCGCGTTGCGCACTGTCTCAGGCAACACCCTGACGGCCATGATGGCTGGCAACGGCATCGTGCTGCAGGATGAATCCGGCCGCAAAGCGATGGTCACGATCGCCGATGTCAACCAGTCCAACGGCGTCATCCATGTGATCGACACGGTGCTGCTGCCGACCTGACCATTGCGCCCCGCAACCGCCGCCGCAACAGCGGTCGGTGGTTCGGGGCCGTTTGCGATCTCAGCCGCGGCGCATCAGCGTGCTCTTGCCGAACAGGCTCTCGATCAGGTCCACCGCAAGCACCGCGGTTCGGTTGCGCACGTCCAGCGCAGGGTTCAACTCCATCACGTCCAGGCTGGCGAGGCGGCCGCTGTCGGCGATCATCTCCATGCACAGCTGAGCTTCGCGATAGGTAGGGCCGCCGGGCACGGTGGTGCCCACGCCAGGCGCGATCTCGGCGTCGAGGAAGTCGACATCGAAGCTGACATGCAGGTGCGTCTTGTCGTCCATCGTCGCCAGCGCCAACTCCATCGTGTGGCGCATGCCCATCTCGTCGATATAGCGCATGTCGAAGACCTCCATGCCTTGCTCATGGACGAACCGCTTCTCACCGGCATCGACGCTGCGGATGCCGATCTGCCGCACCGCCTTCGGGCTGATGGCGGGCACGGTGCCACCGATCTCGATCAGCGCCTTCGGGCCGTGACCGCAGAGGCATGACACCGGCATGCCGTGGATGTTGCCGCTGGGCGTGAGTCGGGCGGTATTGAAATCGGCGTGGGCGTCCAGCCAGAGCACGCGCAGCTTCTTCTCAGTGTCACGACAGT
>JBDSMV010000466.1:0-3403 GCA_039915715.1 Rubrivivax sp.
GTTGTTAGCGCTAACACCGACAAACCATCCACTGCTGGCGGCGACCTGAGCGCGCCCTGTGGCAGAACAGGAGACGAGATGCACACCCACCCCATCCGCGCGCCCCGTGCCCGCATGGACAACGCCGCCAATGCCCGGGCGGCAGCCGAGTTGCGCCGCCTGCCGCTCGTGGTCGCTTTGCTCGCAGCGCTGCCCGCGCTGGCCCAGCAGCAGGCACAGCAGCAGGCACCCACGCAGTTGGAAACCATCACCATCACCGCCACCAAGCGGCTGCAGCCATTGCAGAGCACGCCGATCGCCATCAGCGTGCTGTCGGGGGCTCAGCTCGAAGAAGCCAACTTGAACAACCTGGCCGACATCAGCCAGCAGTTGCCCACGGTGAACTTCCGCACCAATGCATCGAACAAGGACACCGCGCTCTTCATCCGCGGCGTGGGCACCATCAGCACCTCTCCGGGGGTCGAGCCGACGGTGTCGATGGTGATCGACGGCGTCGTCACCGCGCGCCCGGGCCAGGCCACACTCGACCTGCTGGAGGTCGACCGCATCGAAGTGCTGCGCGGTCCGCAAGGCACGCTGTTCGGCAAGAACGCATCGGCCGGGGTCATCAACGTTGTCAGCCGCGCACCCGGAACCGCCACTGCGGGCTATGTCGACCTGGGCTACTACCAGGGCAACGAGCGGCGCCTGCGCGCTGGCATCTCCGGCGCGTTTTCACCCGACGGTCCGCGTGCGTCGCTGTCCGTGACGGCTGGCAAGTACGACGGCAACATCACCAACGTAAATGACGGCAGCGACGTCAACGGCTACGACCGCAAGGGGGTGCGCGCGCGGCTCGACATTCCGGCCACCCGCGACCTGAAGATCTCGTTGATCGGTGACTACACCAAGTCCGACGACACCACCCCCACCGGCGTGCCCTATGGCACCAACGTGACCACTTTCCCCACCGGCGTCGTCACCGCCAACCCGCTCTATGCAGCCGCGGTGGCCCCCGTGGTGCCGTCGCCGGAGAACCGGCAGATCAACAGCGAGATGAAGACCCGCGTCACCGACAAGAACCAGGGCGTGTCGGCGCAGGTCGACTGGAATTTGGGTGCCTTTCAGATCACCTCGATCACCGCCCGGCGTGGCTGGAAGAACACGCAGTTCCAGGACCAGGACCGTCTCGCAACCGTCTACCGGCAGTTCGCGCAGACGCAGGACAAGGGGGACCTGGACTTCACGCAGACTTCGCAGGAGTTGCGCATCGCCAGCACGCAAAGACAGTTCTTCGAGTACGTGGCCGGGCTCTTCTACATCGACAGCAAGGACGACGAGATGTACCGGCGCGATGTCACGCGCTGCGCCAACACCACGGCCGCTGCGCTGCCTTCGGGCCTGGTGCCTTGCTCGGCGGGATCGGTGACACGTGACAACGGGGTTGCCAACTACGGCGTCCGCAACAAAAGCAAGGCGGTATTCGGCGAGGGCACCTTCAACGCCACCGACACCCTGCGCGCCATCGCCGGTTTGCGCTACACCGACGACACCCTGAGCTACTACCACGGCCGTGTCGCTTCAGCCACCGGGGTGCCGGGCGTGGGCGCTACCCGCGCCACCGTCAACGGCAGCACCAGCAACGACGCGGTCTCGGGGCGAGTCGGTCCGCAATGGCAGGCAACGCCCGACCTGCTGCTGTACGCGACCTACTCCCGCGGCTACAAGGGGCCGGCGTACAACGTGTTCTTCAACATGTCGCCAACCCAGGACAACGTGCTGGCGCCCGAGAAGTCCAAGTCGTACGAGATCGGCGCCAAGTCCGAATGGCTGCAACGCAAGCTGCGCATCAACCTGGCCGGCTTCCAGACCGACTACGAGGGCTACCAAGCCAACGTGCCGGACTTGTTGAACGGCGTCATCGTGACCCGCCTCATCAATGCCGGCAGCGTCACGACCAAAGGCTTCGAAGCCGACGTCAACGCCCTCGTCACACCGCAGCTCAGCGTCAATGCGAGCGTGGCGCGCATCCTGGCCCGCGTCGACAACTTCAACTGCCCCGTGGGCGCTGCCGCCAGTTGCGACATCAACGGCAAGCCGCTGCCGTATTCACCCGACTGGAAGGGTGTGCTGCGTGGCAAATACAGCATGGCGGTGGCCGATGGCTTCCAGCTGGAGGTCAACGCCGACTACACCTGGCAGAGCAAGGTCAACTTCGACTTGCAACAGCAGCCCAACAGCTTCCAGGGCGCCTACGGCATCGTCAACGCATCGGTGGCGCTGGCGGCAAATGCAGGCTGGCGTGTGGCGCTGATCGGCAAGAACCTCGGCGACAAGTCGCATGCCAGCTTCGTGCAGAACTCGGGCACCAACATCAACCGCTATGTGCCGCGGGATGACAAGCGCTACTTCGGCATCACGGGGCGCTACGACTTCTGAATCAGCACGCGCTACGAGTTCCGCGACGCTCCGGGTTCAGGACCGGCCCGACGCCTCGTAGGACCGCTTGCGCCAGCAGGCTCTAGGGGTGGCCCACAAGCTCGTACGGCCAGGCCGCCAGCCCGCCGGTCAGGCAAAGCGCCCGGATGCCGCGCTCGCGCAGCAGGAACACCGCGGCGCGGCTGCGCCGGCCGTTGCGGCAGTACACGATGTAGGTGCGGTCGGGGTTGATCGAGAACACGCCGGCACCCCGCACCTCGTCCAGGGGCAACAACCCGCTGCCCGGAATGTGCCCCTGCGCATGCTCGCCAGGGTGGCGGCAGTCGAGCAGGTGCGCCACGCCCAGCCGAACCATCTCGCAAGCACTCTGGACGTCGACCGCCTCGACCATCGGCGGCTCGAGCAACGCGTTGAAGTCGACCTTGCCGAGCAACAGCAAACGCCCGGGTGTGGTCATCGTGACCGTGGCCGAGCGGGCGCAGTCGGTCAGCAGGGCTTCCTCTCCGAAGCTGTCACCGTCGACCAATCGATTGACGAGCCGGGTCTGGCCGTTCGCCGGGTCGGTCTCCCAGACATCGGCCTCGCCCTCCAGGATCACGTAGTAGTGCTCGCCGGGATCGCCCTGCATGACCACGTTCTCGCCGATGGCCACCGGCCGCTCGACCAGACAGCGGATGGCCTGGGCGACGTTCTCCAGTGGCAGCTGGTGGAAGACCTTCAAGTGCGACTCCGGCAGCACGAAGGCGCCGAGAAAGTCCCAACCCAGCAGTTCATCGACCTCTTCGCTGTCGATCGAAAGATACGACACCTCAGTCAGCGCCAACACAGCCAGACCACTGCCGGCCGCACTCACCAGCGCAAAGCCCGAGCCGTCGGCGTCGACGTCGATCTGCCGGGCATGGCTGCAAGCAGCGCCGTCGGGTCCAATCCAGCGGCGCCGCACCTCGACCTTGCCATTGAGCAGCACCAGGTGATCATGAGTTTC
>JBDSMV010000473.1:0-3540 GCA_039915715.1 Rubrivivax sp.
GTTGTTACGGCAGCTGCCGCTGCAGCGGCCGCCTCGCCCGGGCTCAACGTTGGGCTCATCCGCAACTTTGGCGGCGTCTACGGACTGGCTGCCATCGCCCGGATCCTTCAAAGCCAGACCAACACCAACATCGTCTCGACGCCGAACCTGATCACGCTCGACAACGAGGAGGCGAAGATCATCGTCGGCAGCAACGTGCCGTTCGTGACCGGCCAGTTCACCAACACCGGCACCGCGACCACGAGCCCGTTCCAGACGATCGAGCGCAAGGACGTCGGCATCACGTCGCGCATCCGACCGCAGATCGGCGAGAACGGCGTCATCCGCATGACGATCTTCCAGGAGCAGAGTTCGGTGCTGGCCACCACGGCAGCCGGCACCACCAATGCGGGACCGTCCACCACCAAGCGCTCGATCGAAGGCACGGTGATGGTCGACGATGGTCAGATCCTGGTGCTGGGCGGATTGATCGAGGACACCTACATCAACAACAAGAGCAAGGTGCCGCTGCTGGGCGACATCCCCTACCTGGGCGCGCTGTTCCGCAGCGAAAGCCGCGAGCGGCGTCGCACCAACCTGATGGTGTTTTTGCGGCCGATCGTGATGCGCGATGGCGAAGCCGCCAACCGCTTGTCGCTGGACCGCTACGACTCGCTTCGCACGCAGCAGATCCAGGCCCAACCGGCGCAGAGCCTGCTGCTGCCGATCAACGAGTCGCCGCTGCTGCCGGCGCGCCCGGCACTGCCGCCGGATGCAGCGTCGTTGCCGGTGCAGCCGTCAGCGCTGAGCCCCGAGCCGCCGGCGCCAAAGGCGCAGACCTCGCCGGTGCCGCAGCCCGACCAGGGGTCACAGCCGCAGCCATTGCCGCGCTGAGCGCCCGACCTGGATCTGGACGCCCCGCCATGCAACTGCGCCACCCGCTGCCCTATGCCTACGCCAAGGCCCACACCCTGCTGCTGGAAGACGACGGCGAGCAGTTGCTGCTGTGGGCCGGCGAAACCACATCGCCGGCTGCGCTGGCGGAAGTGACGCGGCTGTTCGAGATCAGCGCTTTCGAACGCGAAGCCACCGCCACGCTCGGCCAGCGCATCGCCAGCGCCTATGCCGGCGGTGAAAGCAGCGCTGCGGCCGTGATCGGCGAGGTCGAAAGCGGGGTCGACCTGAGCCGCATGATGCAAGAGCTGCCCGCGGTCGAAGACCTGCTGGAAGCCGCCGACGATGCGCCGATCATCCGCATGCTGAACGCACTCTTGACGCAGGCAGCGAAAGACGGCGCATCGGACATCCACATCGAGCCCTACGAACGCAGCAGCAGCGTGCGCTTTCGGGTCGACGGCAGCCTGCGCGAAGTGGTGCAACCCAACAAGGCGCTTCATGCAGCGTTGATCAGCCGGCTCAAGATCATGGCCGAACTGGACATCGCCGAAAAGCGTCTGCCGCAGGACGGGCGCATCAGCCTGCGGATCGGTGGCCGCGCGATCGACGTGCGGGTGTCGACCTTGCCTTCTTCGCATGGCGAACGCGCGGTGCTGCGGCTCCTGGACAAGACCGAAAGCCGCTTCACGCTCGAAGGGCTGGGCATGGACGGGGATGTGCTGTCGGCGTTTGCGAAACTGATCAAACAGCCTCATGGCATCGTGTTGGTCACGGGCCCGACCGGCTCGGGCAAGACCACCACGCTCTATGCATCGCTGGGCCGTGTCGACACCGCCACCACCAATGTGTTGACTGTCGAAGACCCTGTGGAATACGAGCTGTCGGGGATTGGCCAAACCCAGGTGAATCCGAAGATCGACCTGACATTTGCGAAGGCGCTGCGGGCGATCCTGCGGCAGGACCCCGACGTGATCATGATCGGCGAGATCCGCGACTACGAAACCGCGCAGATCGCGATTCAGGCCTCGTTGACCGGCCACCTGGTGCTGGCCACCGTGCACACCAACGACGCACCCAGCAGCGTCACGCGGCTGGTCGACATGGGGGTCGAACCGTTCCTGCTGTCGAGCACGCTCTTGGGTGTGCTGGCCCAGCGACTGGTGCGAAAGCTGTGCCCGGTCTGCAAACGCGAAGGCACCGAAGACGAACCCGGCGGCACCGGACATTGGCACCCCGTGGGCTGCACCGCCTGTGCCAACACCGGCTACAAGGGACGCACGGGAGTTTATGAACTGATGACGGTGGACCCGGCGGTGCAGACCCTGATCCACAACCGCGCCGCCGAGCAGGACCTGAGCGCCGCCGCGCGCACCGCCGGGTTGAAGTCGATGCGTGAGGATGGTGAGCGGCTGGTGAAGAACGGCGTCACCTCACTTGAAGAAGTCATTCGCGTGACCCGCGACTGACTGCCTGATGCCCGCCTACCGTTTCGAAGCACTCGACGCCGCTGGCAAGTCGCTGACCGGCTTGCTGGAAGCCGACAACGCCAAAGCCGCACGGGCGCAGTTGCGGGGCCGGGCGCTGGTGCCGCTGGCGGTGTCCACCGTCGGTGCAGCCACGCCGTCTGCGGGCGGCACCGGAAAAAGCTTCACGCGGCGCGTGTTCTCGGCGACCGGGCTCACCGTGTGGACCCGGCAATTGGCGGGTTTGGTCGGCTCGGGTCTGCCGCTGGAACGCGCGCTGACCGCGCTGGCCGAAGAATCCGAAAGCGACCGCCAGCGCGAGTTGCTGGCGCATTTGAAGAGCGAGGTCAATGCCGGCAGTTCGTTTGCGCGCGCGCTGGGCACCGCGCCACGCGAGTTCGACGATGTGTTTCGCGCGGTGGTGGCGGCCGGCGAGCAGAGCGGCGCGCTGGGTCCGGTGCTGGAACGGCTGGCGGATGATCTGGAGCAACGGCAGGCGCTGCGCAGCCGCGTGATCGGCGCCATGCTGTACCCGGCCATCGTGTCGGTGGTGGCGATGGTGATCGTGGTCATCCTGGTGACCTATGTGGTGCCGCAGATCGCCGGCGTCTTCACGAGTTCGAAGCGCGCACTGCCAGTGCTGACGGTGGCGATGCTGGCCATCAGCGCCTTCGTGCGGCAGTGGGGTTGGCTGGTGTTGCTGGTGGTGGTGGTGGGCATCGGTGCGCTGATGCTGGGCCGACGTGGTGAGGCTTTTCGTGCCCGCACCGATGCGCTGGTGCTGCGCCTGCCGTTGGTCGGTCGGCTGGCACGCGGCTACAACGCCGCGCGCTTCGGCGGCACGCTGGCGATGCTGGCCAGCGCCGGCGTGCCGATTCTGAAGTCGTTGCAGGCGGCGGCAGAAACGCTCGGCAACCGCGCGATGCGCAACGACGCGCTCGACGCGCTGGTGCAGGTGCGCGAAGGCGCACCGCTGGCGAGCGCGCTGGCGGCCAAGAAACGATTCCCCGGCTTGCTGTCGATGTTCGCGCGACTCGGTGAGCAAACCGGGCAACTGCCGCAGATGCTGCTGCGGGCATCGGCGCAGTTGTCGGCTGAGGTGCAGCGCCGGGCGATGGCCATCGCCACGATTCTGGAGCCGCTCCTGATCGTGGCCATGGGGGTGGTGGTGGTGCTGATCATGCTGGCGGTGCTGATGCCA
>JBDSMV010000028.1:0-6722 GCA_039915715.1 Rubrivivax sp.
CGCTCGGATTGCTGGCAGCGGCCGTCGGTTGCGCTGCCGGCATCGGCCTGTTGATCACCCGGTCGATCACGCGGCCACTCAGCCGCACGGTCGAGGCGATTTCGGCCATGGCCCAGGGCGACCTCACGCATGACATCCATGCCGAAGGCAAGGACGAGATGGCGCAGATGTTGCAGTCGCTGGCAACCATGCAGCAATCGCTGCGCCACCTGATCGGCGAGGTGCGTGCCAGCAGCGACTCGATGTCGACCGCCAGCGAGCAGATCGCATCCGGCAACCAGGATCTGTCCAGCCGCACCGAGCAAACCGCCGGCAGCCTGCAGCAGGCCGCCAGCAGCCTCGAGCAGTTGACCGGCACCGTTGGCCAGACCGCGGACTCGGCGCGCACCGCGAACCAGTTGGCCGCATCGGCCAGCAGTGTGGCGCTGCGGGGTGGCGAGGTGGTGGCCCAGGTGGTGCTGACGATGGAAGAGATCAACACCTCTTCGAAGCGCATTGCCGACATCATCGGCACCATCGACGGCATCGCCTTCCAGACCAACATCCTGGCGTTGAACGCCGCAGTGGAAGCAGCGCGCGCCGGCGAACAGGGCCGCGGTTTCGCGGTGGTGGCCAGCGAAGTGCGAAGCCTGGCGCAACGCAGTGCCGACGCAGCACGCGAGATCAAGGCCCTGATCGGCACCAGCGTCGAGAAGGTGGGCACCGGCTCGCGCCTGGTGACCGATGCCGGCAAGACCATGGGCGAGATCGTTGTCAGCGTGCAGCGCGTGACCGACATCATTGCCGAAATCAGCGCCGCCACGGCCGAGCAGAGTGCGGGGCTCGCACAGGTCAATGGCGCCGTCGCGGGACTCGACCAGATGACGCAGCAGAACGCCGCGCTGGTGGAGGAATCGGCCGCTGCCGCCGAGAGCCTGCGCGACCAGTCGCGTCAACTGGCGACGCTGGTGGGCACCTTCCGAACCCGTGGCGACCCGGCCGCTGCAAGGGCGCGAACCGCTGCGAAAACACTGGCTGCGAAGACCGGGCAGCAGGCTGCGCCGCGCCCCAAGCTGCAGTCGGTCAAGTCAGCGGCGCCGGTGGCGGCGGCTCGCGAGGTCATCGCCCGCGCACGCCAGACCCAGGCGCCTGCCGCAGCGGCCCACACCGCGGTCGTCGCGACGGTTGCCGCTGCTACCGCCGCATCGCCTTCGGCCGGTGCAGGCAACGACGACTGGGAAAGTTTCTGAGCGCTCCTTCGCTACAGCCACAGCCTGCACCCGCCGATAACGACTGAAGACCCCCGAAGGACCTCTGATGGACATGATTGCCGAAGCCCCGCCCGAGACCCGCAAGGCAGCGCAAGCCGAGAAGGCCGACGCCCAAGGCGCACGGCGCAGCACGCAGGCGGGCGAGTTCCTGACCTTTCGCCTCGGCGCAGAGGAATACGGCATCGACATCCTGCGCGTGCAGGAGATCCGCTCGTACGAGCAACCGACGCGCATCGCGAATGCACCGGCCTTCATCAAGGGCGTGGTCAACCTGCGCGGCGTGATCGTGCCGATCATCGACCTGCGCCTGAAGCTGTCGTGTGAGCAGGTCGACTACAACGACTTCACCGTGGTCGTGGTGCTCAACGTGCGGGGCCGTGTGGTCGGTGCGGTGGTCGACTCGGTTTCCGACGTGCTGGAGCTGACTGCCGAGCAGATCAAGCCAGCGCCCGAGTTGAGCGCCTGCATCGACGCCAGTTTCATCACCGGCATCGGCTCGGTGCGCGCAGCCGGCAGCGACAAGGCGTCGCGGCGCCACACCGATGGTGTCACCAGCCCCGATGCCGCCCGTGAAGCCGACCGCATGCTGATCCTGATGGACATCGAAGGCCTGCTCAGCAGTGCCGACATGGGGCTGATCGCAGCCTGATTCTTCAGATTCGTTCAAACCCACCCCAAGGAACCCCCACCATGAAGACGCTCGTCAACACCACCGCCGCACTGCTGACCGCATTGGCACTGACTCCGGCCCTGGCCAACAACGCCAACAAGGACGATGCCGTGGCGATGGTCCACAAGGGCATCGCCAACATCAAGGCCAATGGTGCCGACAAAGGCTATGCCGACATCAGCGACAAGCAGGGCGGCTTCACCGACCGTGACC
Source organism: Rubrivivax sp. (assembly GCA_039915715.1). Classification (GTDB taxonomy): domain Bacteria; phylum Pseudomonadota; class Gammaproteobacteria; order Burkholderiales; family Burkholderiaceae_C; genus Rubrivivax. Next base: position 2,134 of record JBDSMV010000028.1, read on the forward strand.
TGTATCTGGTGGTCTACGGCCTCGACGGGAAGTGCCTGGCGCATGGTGCCAATCCGAAACAGATCGGCCGCGACCTGATCGATCTGACCGATGTCGACGGCAAGTATTTCGTCAAGGAACGCGTGGCACTGGCCAAGACCAAGCCGGCCGGTTTCTGGCAGGAATACAAGTTCACCAACCCGGTCAGCAAGAAGGTCGAACCGAAGGTGATGTATTGCGAGAAGCTGGGCGAGACCGCGGTCTGCGGCGGCGTCTACCCCTGATTCCAGCACCAGATTCCAAACGCAACTCCGGCCCATGAAACTCGCTTCGAAGATGATGATCGCACCCACGGTGGTGGCCACCGTGGCGCTCGCTGCTGCTGGCGTCTATGGTTGGGTCGATCACCGGCAGGCGCAACGTTCCGCGCAGGACGACAGCGCCGACATGGCGCGCCTGAAAACCGCCGGCCAGACGCAGGAAAGTCTGTCGCAGATGCGCGGGAACGTCTACCGCACGCTGGTGTTGATCGGCTCGTTCGACAACGCCCAGACCCGCGCCGCCGGCGCCGCCCTGGCCCTGCAGGCCGAGCAGATCGGCAAGCGCGTGCAGAGCCTGGGTGACGGCAGCGGCGGCGATGCCGCCACCACCGGCCTGGTCGCGTCGGTCATGGGCCACCTGGCCGAATACCTGAAGCGCTGCGACAAGGCGATCGACCTGAGCGCGGTCGACCCGAACGTCGGTGCCGGCGCGATGCGCGCAGCCGAAGACACCTATGCCACGCTGACGCAGGGCATCGACAAACTGGTGGCCCGCAGCGAAGCCTTGCGCAGCGACCGCCTAGGGGCTGAACAGCAGCAGCAGACGATGGCGATGGTTGCGCTGGCGCTGGTGTTGCTGTTTGCGAGCGCAGTGGCGGGCTTCATCAGCCTGCGCATCCAGCGCCGCATCGTGTCGAAGTTGCACGAAGCCGCAGCCATCGGCGACGCCGTGGCACGCGGCGACCTGCACGCCGCGGCCAGCGCGGCAGCCGACCCCGGCACCGACGAGATCGGGGACCTGCACCGCGCGTTGCTGAACATGGCGACCAGCCTGCAGACATCGCTTCTGACCGTGCGGCAGGCCACCGACTGCATCGGCACTGCGGCCAGCGAGATTGCCAGCGGCAATGCCGACCTGAGCCAGCGCACCGAGCAAGCCGCAGCGTCGTTGCAGCAAAGCGCGGGGTCGATGGAGCAGTTGACCGGCACCGTGAGCCAGACCGCCGAAGCGGCCCGCACTGCAAACCAGTTGGCCGCCTCGGCCAGCGAAGTCGCACAGCGCGGTGGCGCCGTGGTGGCACGGGTGGTGACGACGATGGACGAGATCAACACCAGCAGCCGCCGCATTGCCGACATCATCGGCACCATCGATGGCATCGCCTTCCAGACCAACATCCTGGCGCTCAATGCCGCCGTGGAAGCCGCGCGGGCCGGCGAACAGGGCCGCGGCTTTGCGGTGGTCGCAACCGAGGTGCGCAGCCTGGCGCAACGCAGTGCCGGCGCTGCGCGCGAGATCAAGGCATTGATCCATGCCAGCGTCGAACGGGTGCAGACCGGGTCTCGGCTGGTGGCCGATGCCGGCAGCACGATGGACGAGATCGTCGCCAGCGTGCGGCGTGTCAGCGACATCATCGGCGAGATCAGCGCGGCCAGCGGCGAGCAGAGCAGCGGCATCGGCCAGATCAACGGCGCCGTCACCGACCTGGACCGGATGACGCAGCAGAACGCCGCACTGGTCGAGCAATCCGCCGCGGCGGCAGAAAGCCTGAGCGAACAGGCGTCGAAGCTGGGGCGGGTGGTCGGGGGCTTCAGGTTGCAGGGCGAGGTGAGCGCCCTGGCCGCCATGCCGTAAAGGGCCCGCGGGTCACGCCTGCGCGGTGTCGCTGAGCCACATGACCCTCGCTGCAGCAAGGAACGGCCGCGGCGAGAATCGTCCGCTGCCACAACCTCCCCGGTTGCTGTTGCTACTGCTGCTGTTGTTCTTGTCGCCATCGCCCGCCCCTGCTGTCTCCTCCGCGCCCTGCCCTTGATCGCTTACTCGACGCCCGTTGCCGACTGCCTGCACTGCGGCACCTTGCAGCGCGTGCCGCTTGTCGGGTCACAGGGCGCGCTGGACTGTGCGGTCTGCGCGTCGCCGCTGCAGCGCACCGTCGCCCGCAGCAACGTCGCCGCGCTGGCATTCGCATCGGCCACGCTGTTGCTGCTGATTCCGGCCAACCTGCTGCCGTTCCTGACCACGTCGATCGTCGGCGTGTCGCGCCAGAGCCGGCTCGTCGACAGCGCCACGGCGATGTGGGGCGACGGGTTCCCGGAACTGGGGATCGCAATCGGACTGTTCGTGGTGGTGCTGCCGCTGCTGCGTTGCGCCCTGATGTGCGCGGTGCTCGGTGCGTTGCGTCTGGACCCTCGGCCCGCCTGGCTCGGCCGCGCCTTTCGCCATGCACAGGCCCTGCAGGTGTGGGCCATGGCCGATGTGTTTTTGCTCGGCTTCGCAATCGCCTGGGCGCGGCTCGAGACCACGATCTCGATCGACATCGGCACCGGCGCCTGGTGCTTCGTCGCAGCCGCCATCGGCACGCTGTTGATGCGGGCCACGCTCGATGCAGAGGCGGTCTGGCATGCGATCGGAACCCCCGACGACGTCCGACAGACCGACCGTGAAGCCCGGCGTCACCCCCCGAGCCGGTCGAACCAGCCGCCTCTGGTCTGCACCGCTTGCGATCTCCGGGCTGCAGCCGACCGTGCCGGCAGCCCGTGCCCGCGTTGCGGTCAGCGGCTGCACCGGCGCAAGCCGTTGTCGGTTGCCACCACCGCGGCCTTCGCGGTGGCGGCAGCGCTGCTGTATGTGCCGTCGAACCTGTATCCGATGGCGACCCTGCCGGTGGGGCTGCAGTCCGAGCAGTACACGGTGCTGGAAGGCGTGATCGACCTTTGGTATGTCCAGTTGTACGGTCTGGCGGGATTGGTCTTCACTGCCAGCTTTGCGATCCCGATCGCCAAGTTGCTGGTGCTGGCCTGGTGCCTGCAGTCGGTGCTGCGGCGCTCGACGCGGCGCCTGGCGCTGAAGACCCGGGCCCACCGCGTGGTCGAGGAGATCGGCCGCTGGTCGATGGTCGACCCGTTCGTGATTGCCTGCTTCGTGCCCGTGACACAGTACAACGCGCTGCTGCATGGCAGTGCCGAGGCGGCGGCGCCAATGTTCACCGCGGTGGTGATCCTGACGACGCTGGCCGCCCGCTGCTTCGACCCGCGCCTGATGTGGGACGCTGCGAACCGCCAACCAGACTCATGACCCAGCCCCCACAGACCCCCGAGGCCCCCGACAACGACGCCCGGCCCGACTCTCGACCCGGCCCGCCGCCCCCGCATGCCCTGCCCCAGGCCCAGGTGCGGCGCAGCCGCTGGATCGGTTTCGTGTGGGCGGTGCCGTTGGCAGCGTTGCTGGTGGTCGCCTTCCTGGGCATCCGCGCGTTTGCCGAACGCGGCATCGACATCGTCGTTACCTTCGGCACCGCCGCTGGCGCTCGCGTCAACGACACCAAGGTCATCTACAAGGGCCTGGAAGCGGGTTACGTCAAGCGCATCGATATCAGCGAAGACGGGCTGCGGATCGACATGACCCTGCGCGTCGACCGCCGCAGCAAGCCCTGGCTGACCACCGCCACCACCTTCTGGCTGGTCGGCGCCAGCCCCGACATCACCGATCTGGCGTCGGTCAAGGCGGCGGTGGCGGGGCTCAACATCGGCGTCGCGCCGAGCCTGGAAGGTGAACCCACCCGCAGCTTCGTCGGCCTCGACGAGCCACCGCTGATCACGCCCGGCACCCCCGGCACACGCTACAACCTGTCGGCCGAAGCCCTGGGCACGGCGCGGGTCGGCTCGTCGATCTACTTTCGGGGCCAGCAGATCGGCCGGCTCATCGCGATCGACTTCGCAGCGCCGCAGCGCTTTCGGCTCGGTGCCTTCATCGAATCGCCGTATGACAAGCTGGTGCATCCCCGCTCTTTGTTCTGGATCTCGAGCCCGGTGCGGGTCCAGTTCACTGGCAACGGGGTCAGTGCGGCACTGGAACACGCCGGCGCATTGATCAACGGCGCGATCGAACTCGACACGCCCGATGCGTCCCAGCCGGCTGCACAAAGCCCTGCGGGCGCCGAATTCGCGCTGTACGCGAGCCATGACGCGGCCAAGGCCGGGGCCAACGGCCCGGTGGTGCCTTACCGCTTCGTCTTCAAGGGTGCCGCCGGCGAATTGGCGGTCGGCGCCCCGGTGCGCCTGCTGGGGTTCACTGTCGGTGAGGTCACCTCGGTGCGGCTGCAGTTCGACCTGCAGACCGGTGCGACCGCCTCCGACGTGCAGGCCGATCTGTACCCGACCAAGCTGCACCTGGAGGCCCCAGACCCGGGCGATGCGGCCGGCTGGCGCGGGCGCGCCGATGCCGCGCTGAACCGGTTGCTGGCACGCGGCTTTCGGGCCCGGCTGGCGCAGTCGCCACCGCTGATCGGCAGCCGCCTCATCAGCCTGGAGCCGGTCGCCGGTGCCGGCAAGGCCAGCCTCTCCGGCGCGGCT
>JBDSMV010000040.1:0-6324 GCA_039915715.1 Rubrivivax sp.
CTACGGCACGGTCGTGCTGCACACCACGCCCGAGGCTGCCGCAGGCGGCACGCTCGCGCTGGTGTGCAACGGCGACCTGATCACGCTCGATGTCGCCGGGCGCAGCCTGCACCTGCATGTCGATGACGATGAACTCGAACGCCGCCGCAGCCACTGGCAAGCGCCGACGCCGCGGTTGCAGAGCGGCTACTGGAAGCTCTACACCGACCATGTGCTGCAGGCCGATGAGGGCGCCGACCTCGACTTCCTGCGCGGCAGGCGGGGTGCCTTCGTTCCCAAAGACAACCACTAGAAACCGACGAGGATTCGATGAGCCAACGACTTGCGGGCAAGACCGCCTTTCTCACCGCCGCCGGCCAGGGCATCGGCCGTGCGGTCGCGCTCGCCTTTGCGCGCGAAGGCGCGACCGTCATCGCCACCGACATCGACGACGCATTGCTGCAAGCGCTGAAGGACGAAGCCAACTGCACCGTGCAGCGGCTGGACGCCACCGATGCCGACGCCATCACCCAGGCCGCCGCCACGCACGGCCCGGTCGACATCCTCTTCAACGGCGCCGGATTCGTCCACGCCGGCACCGTGCTGGACTGCACCGAAGCCGATTGGGACTTCGCATTCAACTTGAACGTGCGCTCGCAGTTCCGCACCATCAAGGCTTTTCTGCCGGGCATGCTGCAGCGTGGCGGTGGCTCGATCGTCAACATCGCGTCGGTGGTGGGCAGCTTGAAAGGCGCGCCGAACCGCTTTGTCTACGGCTGCACCAAAGCCGCGGTGATCGGCCTCACCAAAGCGGTGGCTGCCGACTATGTGACGCAGAAGGTGCGCTGCAACGCGATCTGTCCGGGCACGGTCGAGTCGCCTTCGCTGCGCGACCGCATCGCCGCAGCATCGAAAGCCACCGGGCAGTCGCTGGCGCAGGTCGAAGCCAGCTTCGTCTCGCGCCAGCCGCTGGGTCGTCTGGGCACGGTCGATGAGATCGCGATGCTGGCGCTTTATCTGGCCAGCGACGAATCGAGCTTCACGACCGGAACCGCCCAGATCATCGATGGCGGCTGGTCGAACTAAACCCCTCGACACACTCAAGGATCACTGACCATGAAACTGATGCGACACGGCCCCAAGGGCCAGGAACGCCCTGCTTTGCTCGACGACCAGGGTCAGGTGCGCGACCTTTCGGGCGTACTGCCCGATATCGCGCCCGGCACGCTGTCACCGGCGGGTCTGGCCGCGTTGAAGGGGTTGGATGTGAGTACCCTGCCGGTGGTGAAACAGGAACGCCTGGGCGTGCCCTGGACTGGCATGGGCAAGTTCATCGCCATCGGGCTGAACTATGCCGACCATGCGGCCGAATCGAACATGCCGATCCCGAAGGAGCCGATCGTCTTCATGAAGACAGTCGGCTGCGCGGTCGGCGCCCACCACCCGGTGGTGTTGCCCAAAGGTTCGGTCAAGAGTGATTGGGAGGTCGAACTCGGCATCGTGATCGGCACCCGCGCCCGTTACGTCGATGAGGCCGATGCCCTTCAGCATGTGGCGGGCTACTGCGTGGTCAACGACATCTCCGAACGCGAGTACCAGCTCGAACGCGGCAGCCAGTGGGACAAGGGCAAAGGCTGCGACACCTTCGGCCCCGTCGGTCCGTGGCTGGTCACTGTCGACGAGGTCGGCGACGTGCAGAACCTGTCGATGTGGCTGGACGTGAATGGCAAGCGCATGCAGACCGGCAGCACCCAGACGATGGTCTTCGGCGCCGCGCAGATCGTCAGCTATCTCAGCCGCTTCATGACGTTGAACCCCGGCGACCTGATCACCACCGGCACCCCGCCGGGTGTGGGCATGGGCATGAAGCCGAACCCTGTCTATCTGAAGCCGGGCGATGTGATGAAGCTCGCGATCGACAAGCTGGGCGAACAGCAGCAGACGGTGCACGCCTGGGACCCGGCATTGATCGACGACTGAGCGACGGATGTGCGGTCTCGATCCTGCGGATCGGGCTCAACGCTTGCGCGGCGCCGCCTTGTCGAACTTGCGCCAGTAGGTGAACTCGGCTTCGTGGACTTCGAAATCGAGTTCAGTCACCCGCGCCTGCATGCGCTCCTGCGCATCGGCCACGCCTCGGTTGTAGGCACTGGGCCCGATCTCTTCCAGGAAGAAGGTCAGCAGCCCACCGGCAGCGACGTTGCCGATCGGCTCTTCCCTGTTCTCGCTGAACCAGCGCTCGATCGACGCGATCGCCTGGCTGCGTTCTTCCTTGCTCAATTCGATCGCCATCGCGACTCCAGGAGGCTGAGTGCCACGGCTTCGGCGGTTTCGATGCCGTCGACCGCGGCCGACATGATGCCGCCCGCATAGCCTGCACCTTCGCCAGCCGGATAGAGGCCGGCGATGTTGATGCTCTGCCGATCGTTGCCACGGGGAATTCGCAACGGCGACGAGGTGCGGGTCTCGACCCCGGTCAGCACCGCGTCGGGCATCGCGAAGCCCCTGAGCTGGCGGTCGAAGGCCGGCAAGGCGTCGCGGATCGCGTCCAGCACATAGCCCGGCAGACTCGGCCGCCCGGCATCGGCGAGGTCGGTCGGCTGCACCCCCGGCTGGTACGACGGCAGCACGCTGCCGAAGTCACTGGACCGCTGGCGGCGGATGAAGTCGCCCACCCGTTGCCCTGGTGCGCGGTAGCCGCCGCCGCCCAACTCGAAGGCTCGCGACTCCCACTGGCGCTGGAAGGCGATGCCGTCGAGCGGGTCGACAGCGCCTTCGCGTCGACCGTCCTGCCGGTAGTCGTCGGGGGTGATGCCAACCACGATGCCGGCATTGGCGTTGCGTTCGTTGCGGGAGTACTGGCTCATGCCGTTGGTGACGACCCGGTCGAGTTCCGAAGTGGCTGCCACCACGGTGCCGCCCGGGCACATGCAGAAGCTGTAGACCGACCTGCCGTTCGACGCGTGGTGCACCAGCTTGTAGTCGGCCGCACCGAGGATCGGGTGGCCGGCCGACGGGCCGAAGCGCGCACGGTCGATCAGGCCCTGCGGATGTTCGATGCGAAAGCCGATCGAGAACGGCTTGGCCTGCAGCGCCACTGCGCAGCGCTGCAACATTGCAAAGGTGTCGCGTGCGCTGTGGCCCAGTGCCAGCACCACATGGTCGGTGCGGAGTTCACCCCCACCGGCCAGCATCACCCCGCGCAGTTGGCGGTGTTCATCCGAGCCCTCGATCAGCAGGTCCACCACCTGCTGGTCGAATCGCACCTCGCCACCCAGCGCCGTGATCTCGGCGCGCATGCGCTCGATCACCCCGACCAGGCGAAAGGTGCCGATGTGCGGCTTGCTGACAGTGGCGATCTCGTCCGGCGCACCGGCCTTGATGAACTCCATCAACACCTTGCGCGTCAGGTGGCGCGGGTCGCTGATCTGGCTCCAGAGCTTGCCGTCTGAGAACGTTCCGGCCCCGCCTTCGCCGAATTGCACATTCGATTCCGGCTTCAATACACCCTTGCGCCACAGGCCCCAGGTGTCCTGCGTGCGCTGGCGCACGGCAGGCCCTCTTTCGAGCACGATCGGCCTGAGCCCCATCTGTGCCAGCACCAGCGCCGCGAACAGCCCGCAGGGGCCGAAGCCGACGACCACGGGGCGTGGCGAGCCAGGCACCGCAAAATCGGCCGGCGCCTCGGCCACCGGCCGGTATCGCATGTCGGGTGTTGGGCGCAGGTGCGGATCGCCAGCCCGCCGCGCCAGCACTTCGGCTTCGTCCAGCACTTCACAGTCGACGGTGTAGATCAGCAGCACCGCGCTTTTGCGCCGTGCGTCGTGCGACCGCTTGAAGATGCCGAAGTCGGTCAGGCGACTTGCGTCGACAGCCAGACGTTGCAGCAAGGCGTCGCGCAGCGCTTCTGGCGCATGCGACAGCGGCAGGCGCAAGTCGGTGACCCGCAGCATGTCAGCTCAAGATCGAGCCACGGACGGCAAGGCCGCCCGCGGCGGTTGGCGACTCAGCCGCCTGAACTGGGGCGCTTGCCGGGGTTCTTCTTGCTGCGGGTGTGCGAGCCGCGTTCGAGGCTGGTCTTCTGACCGCGCTTGGGGGTGACGGTCACGCCGGTGGGCGCAGCAGGGCGCGGGGTGGCGCGGCGGTCGGCTTCGGTCTGGATCTTGTTGCCCATCAATGGCTCCGTTTGAAATGCGGGGTGCGGCACTGAAGCAGTAGGCAAGTGCCGGACAAAACCTCGGATTAAGCCACAAGCGCGATCGCCAGACTGTGGAGCACGACCCTCAGACACCTTCGAAGGTGTTGCACTGGTTCGGATTGCCCGCTTCGAAGCCGCGCTTGAACCAGCTCACCCGCTGTTGCGACGAGCCATGGGTGAAGCTCTCGGGCCGCACCGCACCGCTGCCACGGCGCTGCAGCGCGTCGTCTCCGATGCGGGCAGCTGCATTCAGCGCCGATTCGATGTCACCACTCTCCAGCCAGCCTTTGGCCTGCTGCGAGCGACTGGCCCAGACGCCGGCGAAACAGTCGGCCTGCAGTTCGACCCGAACCGACATCGCGTTGCCGTCACCCTGCGAACCGCGGCCGCGCATCGCGTCGACCTTGCCGGTGATGCCCATCAGGTTCTGCACGTGGTGGCCGACCTCATGCGCGATCACATAGGCCTGCGCGAACTGGCCCGGTGCGCCCAGCTCGCGTTGCAGGGTATCGAAGAAGTCGAGGTCGATGTAGATCTGGCGGTCGCCGGGGCAATAGAACGGGCCCATTGCGCTTTGCCCGGTGCCGCAGGCCGTGCCGGTGGCGCCGCGGAACATCACGAGCGTGGGCGCCTGATAGCCGCCACCTGCGCTGCCGCCAGATTTGAAGACCCCATTCCAGACGTCTTCGGTGCTGGCCAGCACGGTGCGCACGAAGCGGGTTTCGGAGTCGTTGGCCGGGGGCTGGTTGGAAGGCACCCGCTGCTGCTGCGCCGCCGGAGCACCACCACCGTCGCCGGCGAGCATGCCCAGCACGGTCAGCGGGTTGACACCGAAGACCCACCCCGCCACCAACGCCACCGCGATGGTGCCGACCCCGATGCCGCGCCCGCCGATGCGGCCCCCGAGCCCGCCGAAACCCCCACCACCAGCGCCGCGGCGGTCCTCGACATTGCTGCTCTCGCGCTCGCCTTCCCACTTCATGGTGCTGCCCTTCCGGTTGTTGGTTCGGTCACCGCGCGGCTGTTGCCTTGCGGTTCAGGTCTTCGGCAGCGTCACGCCCTGCTGCCCCTGGTACTTGCCGCCGCGGTCCTTGTAGCTGGTCTCGCAGACTTCGTCGCTCTCGAAGAACAGCACCTGCGCGCAGCCCTCCCCTGCGTAGATCTTGGCCGGCAACGGCGTGGTGTTGCTAAATTCCAGCGTCACATACCCTTCCCATTCGGGCTCGAACGGGGTCACGTTGACGATGATGCCGCAGCGTGCATAGGTGCTCTTGCCGAGGCAGATTGTCAGCACGTTGCGCGGAATGCGAAAGTACTCCAGCGTGCGCGCCAGCGCAAAGCTGTTGGGCGGGATGATGCAGACGTCCTTGTTGATGTCGACGAAGCTGTTCTCGTCGAAGTTCTTTGGGTCGACGACGGTGCTGTGGATGTTGGTGAAGACCTTGAATTCAGGTGCGCAACGGATGTCGTAGCCATAGCTGCTGGTGCCGTAGCTGACGATGCGCTGGCCGTCGGCCGAATGCCGCACCTGGGCCGGCTCGAACGGATCGATCATGCCGTGCTGCTCGCACATGCGGCGGATCCAGCGGTCGCTCTTGATGCTCATCTGACGGGACGCCTTTCGTGACCGAACCCCTGCGGAGTGGCCGCCGATTCCAGCCGAGTGCAGCCGATTCTAGAAGCCGGCGCTAGACTGGCATCGCAAGGAGACCCGCCATGAACTCGCCGCTGCGCAACGCCACCGAACTGCTGACCCAATACGCGGCCTATCACCGCGACCCGCGCAACATCGCCACCCACTTCGTCGGTGTGCCGATGATCGTGTTCGGGGTCGGCGTGCTTTTGGCACGCGCGGGGTTCCAGGTCGGCGGCACCGACCTCACGTTGGCATGGATGCTGTTTGCGTTGTCTGCGGTGTGGTACCTGACGCGGGGTCACATCGGCCTGGGTCTGGCCACCACCGTTGCGGTCGGCATACTGATCGCACTGGGGCACACCGTGGCCGGCGGCAGCATCGGCAGCTGGCTGGCGTGGGGACTTGGATTCTTCGCGGTCGGCTGGACACTGCAGTTCATTGGCCACTATTACGAAGGCCGCAAGCCGGCTTTTGCCGACGACGTGATCGGGCTCCTGGTGGGTCCGATGTT
>JBDSMV010000050.1:0-3507 GCA_039915715.1 Rubrivivax sp.
CGGCCATGTTGACCGAGCAGAAGCCGCCGTGCGCCGCGTAGTTCGGCGTGCCGAACTGGCGCGCGAACAGGCCGGTCAGCGCCTGCATCTGGTCGCGACCGGTGAAGAGCGCGAACTTCTTGGGGTCGGTGGCGCGGATGGTCTGCAGCCGCGTGGTCAGCAACTCGAATGCGCGGTCCCAGCTGATCGGCTCGAACTCGCCAGCGCCGCGTTCGCTGCCGGCCTTGCGCAGCAGCGGCTGGGTCAGGCGCGCTGGCGAGACCTGCTTCATGATTCCCGACGCGCCCTTGGCGCAGATCACACCCTTATTCAGCGGGTGGTCCGGGTTGCCGTCGATGTAGCGCACCTCGGGGCCTTGTCCGTTGCCGCTGTCTCGCAGGTGCACCCGGATGCCGCAGCGGCAGGCGCACATGTAGCAGGTGGTGGTCTTGACCTGGGTGTCGGCGGTCGGCGTGGGCGATGCCAACGGATCGTGTAGTGGTTCGCGCGACAAAAACTGCAGCATGAGGTGCCCCTTCTCGTTCGACCGGGATGCGTTCGGGCGCGGCGGCGGCTGACGTCGTCGGCGAAACGATCGTAGCTTCGCAGCCTGAGCGGTCAAAACGCACAATCGCGATCGAAGTGACCGATTTTTCAGATCAGGGAAAGTGCCCGTGCGACCTGCCGTCCACCCCATCGACCGCCTTCGGCTCAATCTGCGTCAGCTCGAGGTGTTCGTCGCCACCGCGCGCAGCGGGTCCACGCGCGCGGCGGCCGAGCGCGTGGCGCGTTCGCAGTCGGCGGCCAGCGCCACCCTCGGCGACCTCGAATCAGCGCTCGGGGTGAGCTTGTTCGACCGCATCGGCCGCCGCCTGCTGCTCAACGAGAACGGCCGCGCGTTGCTGCCGCGCGCGTCGTCGCTGTTGAACGAGGCCGCCGAGTTGCAGCATCTCTATTCGGGTCAGAGCGCCACGCCATTGCGCATCGCCGCCAGCCTGACGGTCGGCCAGAACATCCTGCCGGCGTGCGTCGCGCGCTGGAAAGCGCTGCACCCGCGCAGCCCGGTGCAACTGGCGATTGCCAACACCAGCGAGGTGATCGACGCGGTGGTGGGCTTCGATGTCGACATCGGCTTCATCGAAGGCCCGCAAACCCACCCCGACCTGCTGGTGCTGCCCTGGCTGAAGGACGAGCTGGTGATCGTGGCCGCGCCCAACCATCCGCTCGCCGGGCGCAACGCCACCCCCGCGCTGCTGCGCCAGGCGCAATGGGCGCTGCGCGAGCGCGGCTCGGGCACGCGTGAGGAGGCCGACCGCTGGTTGGTCGAGCATGTGGGGTCACCTGACGTGGCCTTCGAAATCGGCAGCCCGGAGACGATCGTGCGGCTGCTGGGCAGCGGCACCGCGTTCGGCTTTTTGTCGCGCCATGCGGTGGCCGACGCGCTGGCGCAGGGGGTGCTGGTGGAATTGCGCACGCGTCTGCCCAAGGCCACCCGCCGGCTGGCGATCGCGCTGCACCGCGACAAGCGGCTGGGCGCCGGTGCTGACGACTTTCTGCGCCTGTGTCGCGCGCCCGGCGTTGGTATTCTCGCGGTCTGATGAAAGCCATCGACACCGCCGACGCACCTGGCAACCTGTACTGCGTCGCCGCCCCCAGCGGGGCCGGCAAGTCGAGCCTTGTCAAGGCGCTGTTGGAGCTGGACTCGCGCCTGGCGGTGTCGGTCTCGCACACCACGCGTGCGCCACGCGGCCAGGAAGTTTCGGGGCGCGAATATGAGTTCGTCGACGCGCCGACCTTCCGCACCATGATCGAGCGCGGCGAATTCGTCGAATGGGCCGAGGTGCATGGCAACCTGTACGGCACCTCACGCCCGGCAATCGCCGAACGGCTGGCGGCCGGTCAGGACGTGGTGCTGGAGATCGACTGGCAGGGTGCATTGCAGATCAGAAAGCTGTTCGCTCACGCAGTGCTGATCTTCGTGCTGCCGCCGAGCTGGGACGAACTGGCACAGCGGCTGACGCGCCGCGGCGAGGACCGCCCCGAGGTGATTTCCGCACGCCTGGCCAACGCGCAGGCCGAGGTTGCGCAAGCCCGCCACTTCGACTTCTGTATCATCAACGCCTTGTTCGAAACGGCGCTTTTCGACCTGAAGACGATCGTGCATTCGCAGCGTCTCAGGTATGCGGCCCAACAGCGCAACCGTTCACAGGTGTTTGCAGCGTTGGGCCTGATCTGACCTTCTCCGACGTCTGCCGAACTTGGGCCCCGGCTCGCCGTCAGCAGCGCCAACCCCGAATTTCGATCGTTCCGACCCACCGGTTCTTTACTGGACACACGCACACATGGCCCGCATCACCGTCGAAGACTGTCTCGCCAGGATCCCGAACCGCTTTCAGCTGGTGCTGGCGGCCACCTACCGGGCCCGCATGCTGAGCCAGGGACATGCACCCAAGATCGAAACCCGCAACAAGCCCGGCGTGACCGCATTGCGCGAGATCGCTGCTGGCGAGGTCGGTATTGAAATGCTGCGCAAGGTGCCGGTCTGATCCGGTGACTTCGCTGCTCCGGGCTTGACGCCCGGCGCAATTGCATGGCCCCGGCGCTCAGCGCCCCGGGCAAAGCACGGTAGATTCCGCCCATGGGATTGCGTGCGCTCGCTGTCGATCTGTTGCCTGCTGCTCTGCAGGGTTTTCAACGCGGGTCACAGGCGCCGCGGGATGCGGCGGCTGCCAAGGTCGAGATCGAGACCTACGCCGAACTCGCCGACAAGCTGTCGTATCTGTCGAAGGCCGATCTGCGCCTGGTGCGCGAAGCCTACAAGTTCGCCGACGAGGCCCACCTGGGCCAGTTCCGCGCCAGCGGGCAGCCCTACATCACGCACCCGATCGCGGTCGCCGGCCTGTGTGCCGACTGGCGCCTGGACGCGCAGGCCATCATGGCCGCGCTGATGCACGACACGATCGAAGACCAGGGCATCAGCAAGAGCGCGCTGGTGCAGCAGTTCGGTGCACCCACCGCAGAGTTGGTCGACGGCCTGACGAAGCTCGACAAGCTGCACTTCAGCACCCGCGAGGAAGGGCAGGCCGAAAGCTTCAGAAAGATGCTGCTGGCCATGGCGCGCGACGTGCGCGTGATCCTCATCAAGCTCGCCGACCGGCTGCACAACATGCGCACGCTGGGGGCGATGGCGGCGGACAAGCGGCGCCGCATCGCCCGCGAGACGCTCGACATCTACGCCCCGATCGCCCACCGACTGGGTTTGAACCAGGCCTATCGCGAGCTGCAGGACCTGTGCTTCGAGATGATTCACCCATGGCGCCATGCCGCGCTGGCGCGGGCACTGTCGCGCGCGCGCGGCCACCGCCGCAACATCGTCGACCGGGTGCAGGCCGATGTCGAGCAGGCCTTCGGCAAGCGGCGCATCAAGGTCCAGGTGTCGGGGCGCGAGAAGACCGTCTATTCGATCTACATGAAGATGCGCGAGAAGCATGCCGCCTTCTCGCAGGTCAACGACCTGTTCGGCTTTCG
>JBDSMV010000064.1:0-22047 GCA_039915715.1 Rubrivivax sp.
GCATAGCCGGGCAGCGTCGCCACCAGGTCATGCCAGGCCGCGCTGTGAAGCACCTCGCGCAACTTCAGCACGGCGGGTTGGTCCAGCACGTCGTGCAGGCAGACCAGAAAGTAATGCTCGTCTGCCAGCGGCACGAAGTCGAGCCCGAACCGCAGCGCCGCCGCTTCGATGCCGAGGCCGGTGTCGGCCGCGCCACTGGCGACCGCCGCGCCGACTGCCAGGTGGCTGTCCTCTGCGCGGGTGTCGCCCCGCACCAGCGCCGCGTCGGGCAGACCTTCTTGCTGCAGCAGATGGGTCAGCAGCAGCCGGGTGCCCGAGCCTGTCTGGCGGCCGACAAAACGCGCGCCAGTGGTCACCACATCGGCCAGCGACTGCAACGCCAGCGGATTGCCCGGCGCGACCATCAACCCCTGGCGGCGCCGCGCGCAACCGATCAGCTTGTGGCGCCCTGGCTTCAGCAGCGGCTTCAGCTGGCGCGCAAACACCGAACCGGGGTCGACATCCACCGGCACATGAAACCCCGCCACGGTGCAGCGCCCCGCGGCCAGCGCGCGCAGGGCGTCCAGGCTGCCGGCAAAGCGCAGGTCGATGTGCAGGCCATGTTCGGCGCTGGCCCGCTCACGCAGCAGCGGCAGCGCCAAGTCGTGGCTTGCGAACACGGTCAGCACCTGCTGGCTGCCATCGAGTGCGTCGGTCAGCACATGTTCGAGCTCGGCCCGCAGCGCTTCGATGTGCGGGGTCAACCGCGTGCGGGCACGGGTCTCGGCCCACAACAGCCGCTCGGCAAACGGCGTCAGCCGCGCGGGCTGGCCTTGCGCCCAGGTCACCAGCGGCTGCCCCAGCACCTGCTGCCAGTGTTTCAGCGATCCCCACACATGGCGGTATGAAGCCCCGATGGCGGTGGCGGCCTGCTGGATCGACCCCTGCTCACGCAGTGCCGACAACAGATCGAACAACGGGTTGTGAAGGTCACCGCCAAGCTGGCTTGCAACGGCAGCCTCAGCCAAATCCGGTTCGAACGTGTACTCGAGTCTGATGCGGCGACCCGCCATGCGGCACCTCCGTGACGCGACCTGCGCCTGCCGACTCCGATCAGGTCGTCTTCGACACGCTGATGGTCGGGAACTTCGAACTGAAGTCCTTGGCACCTTCGGCCACCTTGACCGCGACCTTGCGCGCCACCGCCTTGTAGATGGCGGCGATCTCGCTTTCAGGATCGGCGACCACGCTCGGACGCCCGCCGTCGGCCTGCTCGCGAATCGACAAGTTCAGCGGCAGGCTGCCAAGGTGTTCGACGTGGTAGTCCGCAGCCATCTTCTTGCCGCCATCGGCGCCGAAGATGTGTTCGGTGTGGCCGCATTGCGGACACACGTAGACCGACATGTTCTCGACGATGCCCAAGATCGGCACCCCCACCTTCTCGAACATCTTCAAGCCCTTGCGGGCGTCCAGCAGCGCGATGTCCTGCGGCGTGGTGACGATGATCGCCCCCGTCAACGGCACCCGCTGCGACAGCGTCAAGGCGATGTCGCCGGTGCCCGGCGGCATGTCGACCAGCAGGTAGTCCAGCGCGCGCCATTTGGTCTGGTGCAGCAGCTGGTCCAGCGCTTGCGTGGCCATCGGCCCGCGCCAGATCATGGCCTGGTCAGGCTCGACCAGAAAACCGATCGACATCACCTGCACACCGTAGTTTTCCAGCGGCTCGATGGTCTTGCCGTCTTCGCTCTCGGGCCGGCCCTCAAGCCCCATCATCATCGGCTGGCTGGGGCCGTAGATGTCGGCGTCGAGGATGCCCACGCTGGCGCCTTCGGCCGCCAGCGCCAGCGCCAGGTTGACGGTGGTGGTGCTCTTGCCGACCCCGCCCTTGCCCGACGCCACCGCGATCACGTTCTTGATGCTCGGCAGCAGTTGCACCCCGCGCTGCACCGCATGCGCGACGACCTTGGTGGTGATCTCGACGCTGACGTTGTCGACCCCCGGCACGCTGCGCGCCGCAGCGATCAGCGTCTTGCGCATCGCCGCATGCTGGCTCTTGGCCGGATAGCCCAACTCCAGCTGCAAGGTGACATGGCCGTCTTCGATGCGCGGCGGCTTGAGCGCCTTGCTGGCCAGCAGCGGCTTGCCCGTGTTGGGGTCGGCCACGGTCTGCAGTGCGGCGTTGAGTGCGGCTTCGGTCGGGGCAGTGGGCATGGGCAGGGGAGTCAGCGGCAAGAGTGCGCGTCGAGTCTATCGGACGCACTCGGGAAACTTGCGCCAGCCTGAAATGCCGAGGAGGCGCGGTGACTGTGCGGGGAAGCATTCCGCCGGGACGATCGAGCGCCCCAAGGATCCCGCCAGGAGCAGCTCAGACGGCGGTCACGCCGACGCTTCGCATCTGGCGAACAGGAACGGTGCCATTCGCCCTTCGTGCAGCTGCACCCCCAGCCCCGGCGCGCTCGGCACATCGACAGACCCGCCCTGGATCGCTGCTTCCGGCGAGGCTTCCAGAACCTGCACGTAGCCCGGCCGTTCCGGGAAGTACGGATACACCTCGAGCATCATGAAGTTCGGCATGCACGCTGACAGCTGCAGCGCCGCCGCGGTCGACACCATGCTGCCGCAGTTGTGCGGGGCCACACGCATGTTGTAGGCCTCGGCCATCGCAGCGATCTTGCGCACTTCCAGGATGCCGCCCGCGGTGCCGGCGTCGGGCTGCAAGATGGCGACCGACTGCGGCTCCAGCAAACGGCGGAATCCGTGCCGCGTGTAGACGCGCTCACCGGCAGCGATCGGGATCCGCACCTTTTCCGAGATCTTGCGCAACGCGCCGTCGTCGAAAGGGTCGGCAGGTTCTTCGACCCACGTCAGGTCGCTGTCTTCGATGCGGCTGCAAAGGCGGATCGTTTCGTCGGTTGTCAACCCGCCACTCAGGTCGACCATCAGTTCGATGTCCGGACCCACCGCGTCGCGCACGGCTTTGACGCGTTCGACCGCGAGCGCAAACGCGTCGCGGTCGACCATCCGACTGGAAACATGACGCATGCCGCCCCGCTCTCCCATCTCGCCCAGCGGATAGAACTTCAACGCGCCGTAGCCGTCACGCAGCGGGCGCTCGGCAGCGCGGGCCAGCTCTGAAGGCGTCTTCGCGTTGCCATACCAGCCGTTGGCGTAGACGCGGATGCGGTCGCGAACCCGACCACCCAGCAGTTCGTGCACCGGCACGCCGAGCACCTTGCCCTTGATGTCCCACAACGCTTGCTCGATGCCGCTGATCGCCGCGAACACGATCGCCCCACCGCCCTTGGCCCAGAACGAGTGGTCGTACATGTCGCACCACAGCTTCTCGATCTGGGCCGGGTCGCGGCCGACAACCAGTCGCTCGGCCAGATCCTTCACCATGCCAGCGGCCGCGGTGCCGCCGATACCGTAGGCGATGCCGGCCTCGCCGATGCCGGACACGCCCTCGTCGGTGACGATGCGGACGATGACCGGGTGCAGGTTTCCGGCGCGGACGAGGTAGACCTCGACGCGATCGATTTTCAACGCTCGACGACCCGGTTCCAACGCTGGTTCCACGCCGGGCGACTTTCGTTGATCACTTCCCAATCGACCGTCACCGCGGTTTTCATGTAGTCGTTCAGCAGCTTGACCTCGGCGGCCGCGGCATCCGTCGTCGGCTTCGTTTTCGCGTTCGACGGGTTGTAGTTGCCGAGCTGCAACGCCTTGGCCTGTGCATCGGCAGTCAGCAGGTACTCGGCCAGCTTCTGCGCCAGTTCGGGCTCGCTGTTGTTCGTGATCACGCACTCGGCAGTCATCAACACCACCGAGCCTTCCTTCGGCTGCACGTACTCCACCGGCAGCCCGCGCGCCTTGAAGGTCGCGACCATCGTCGGCGTCAGCGGAAACAACGCCGCTTCGCCGGTCTGCAGCATCTCGGACAACTTGGCCGAACTCGGGATGTACTCGAGCACGTTCGGCCCGACGGTGGTCGGCCAGGCCTTGAAGCCCGGTTCGACGTTCTTGTCGTTGCCGCCCTGGATGCGGTTGACCATCAGGAATCCGTGCAGCCCGAAGGTCGAAGACGGCATCGACTGGAACACGACCTTGCCCTTGTACTTCGGGTTCGCGAGGTCCATCCAGGACGTGGGCGGCGTCCAGCCCTTCTCGGCAAACATCTTCGGGTTGTATGCCAGGCCGGTCATGCCGATGCTGACGCCGGCAGCCATGTCGCCCTTCATCCGAGCGGCCGGGTGCAGCTCATTCAACGCCGCGCTGCCTTTGAGCTTCTCGCACAACCCCATCGAGATCGCGCGGTACATCACACCGTCATCCAGGAACATCACATGCATCTGCGGCTTGTCCTTGCTGGCCTGCACCTTGGCAAGGATGTCGGTCGATGTGCCCGGTACCACGACGACCTTGGCGCCGGTGGCCTTTTCGAAGCCGGGAAAGATGTGCTCGGTGTAGATCTTCTCGTAAGCGCCACCGTTCATGCCGATGTACAGCGTCTTCTGTGCGAACGCCGGCGAAGCGGCGCCGGCGACGAGAACGGCGGCGACGATGTGAGGAATGCGGTTCATTCAAGTCTCCTTTGGGTGGGCTGCGGAAAAGCGGGAAATACTGAAAGCGTCGATCGGCGTGGTGCTGCGTCCGTCTCGCACCAGATCGGCAAGCACTTCGCCAACCGCCGGTCCGATCTGGAAGCCGGCGCCTGCGAAGCCGAAAGCGTGGAAGAGTCCGGCGGTTGTCGCGCTCGGGCCCAGCACCGGTAGCCGGTCCGGAAGAAAACCTTCGGTGCCGCTCCAGGTGCGAATGATCCATGCCTGGCGCAACCGTGGAACGATTTCGACCGCCTGCTGAACGATTGCTGCAACAGCCGCCGGCCCGACGCGGCTGCGCTCGCCGTCGAGCGCCTGGGCGCGCGCGCCGCCGATGACGAAGTTGCCGCGCCTGACCTGCCGGGCGTACACGCCGCCCCCTTCGACGCCGATGTTGACGTTCAACAGCGGCGCAAGCGGCTCCGTCACCAGCATCCCCGGGTTGGCCGACACCATCGGCACTTCCTCACCGAACTGGGCTGCAACGGCGTTGGCCCAGGCCCCTGCGCAATTGATGAGAACGGGTGCCTTGAGCTCCAACCCCGGTGCCCGGAGCACGAAGCGGTCGCCGTCGTGCTCGACGCAGTCGACAGGGGCATGTTCGACGATCCGCGCACCGAGCCGATGCGCTGCGCTGGCGAACGCCGGCGAGACCAGCCGCGGGTTGGCTTGACCGTCGGCCGGGCACAACGAGCCGCCGGCCACCCCATCGCCGAGCCAGGGGTAGCGCGCGTGGATGTCGGCACGCGACAGCAACTGCAGCTCGAGCCCGAAGTCCAGCGTCTGCGCGCGGTAGGCCTCGAGCGAAGCGAGGTCGGCGTCGCTGCGTGCCAGCTTCAGATGCCCCGACTGCACATACTCGCCGTCGATGCCGATCAACGCTTGCAAGCGCGACCAGATGCCGTGTGCGCGCTGCGCCAGCGGCAACTGCGACAACGGTCGCCCCTGCCGGCGCACGCCACCGAAATTCACCCCGCTGGCCTTGGCGCCACAGACATCGCGCTCGAGCAGCGTGACAGCGATGCCCAGGCGGCGCAGCGCAAAGGCGGCACTGGCACCGACGATGCCGCCACCGATGATTGCAACGTCGGTCGTGGTGCGGTCGCCCATCACGCCGACTCTGTTCGTGGTGCGCCAGCCATCGGGATCGGTTTCACCGGCGGCTGGGCACGCAAGCGCCCGACCTCGTCGATGGCACGTCCGCAGCCGCGCGCCAGCACCTCGCACGCCGCGGCGCCGCACATCCGGCCCTGGCAGCGGCCCATGCCGACCCGTGTCAGTGCCTTGAGCCGGTTGATCTCGACCACATCGGACTCGGCTATCGCCGCGCGCAATGCGCCCGCGGTGACTTCTTCACAGCGGCAGATGATCAATTCGTCAGCGGCATTCGCGGCCCAGTCGTGCGGAAACGGGAACGCGCGCTCGAGGCCGGTGCGGAAGACGCCAGCCCGTTCAAGCTCACGTTCGAGCCGCGCCGCACGCCCACGGTCGACCGCAACGCCAGCGTCTTCCAGCAGGGCCAGAGCGGCGCGCTCTCCGGCACGCTCGGCGGCGTCGGCGCCCTGGATGCCTGCACCGTCACCCGCGACATAGACACCGGCCACGCTGGTGCGGCCCGCGGCGTCGCGGTCCGCCACGTGGGCGCGCCCCGCAGTGTCGAAGCGAAAGCGGCAACCGAGCAGATCGACCAGCTGCGTCTCGGGCCGCAGGCCATAACCGATAGCAACCGCGTCACATGCCAGTTCGTGCTCACCCGCTGCGTCGTGCCACACGACCGCACACACACGGCGGTCGCCCAGCACGCGCAACGGCCGAACGCCTTCGTGCACTGGGACGCCGCGCGCACGAAGCGCGGCGACGTAGTAGATGCCCTTGGCAGTCACCACCGGTTGCCGCAACAGGGCCGGCATGGCCGACACCTTGTCGCTAAACGCTGCGGTGTCCAGCACCGCGGCGACCTTCGCGCCGGCTTTCGCATACTGGTAGGCAACGAGGTACAGCAGCGGTCCAGTGCCGACGAACACGATCGGTGAGCCGACCGCGCAGCCCTGGAACTTCAGTGCGACTTGCGCGCCACCCAGGCTGTAGACACCCGGGAGCGTCCATCCGGGCAGCGGCAGCACACGGTCGGTGGCGCCGGCCGCGACGATCACGTGCGTGAATTCGAGTCGCGACAGCTGTGCGCCATGCTGGAGGTCGAGCATGCCCGGTTCGGCGTTCCACGCCAGCGTCTGCGGCCGGTAGTCGACCTGCGCATCGAGCGCTGCCATCGCCGCATGCACCGCCCGCGCTCGAGTGGCTTCGAAACCGTACAGCGTGGCTGCGCTGCGCTTGAAGTTCGGCGGCTGCCGGCGGTAGATCTGACCACCGAAGGCCGTTCCCTCGTCGACAACCACCGGCCGCAGTCCGTGCGCGACCAGCGCCTGCGCCGCGCGGATGCCGCCGGGACCGGCGCCGACGATGACCGGCCGGATGGTGCCGACCGTCATCGCTGACCGCCGGTCACGAGTCGCATGCCTGGCTCGGCGAAAGTCGTGCAGGCGCGCAGGCGCTCGCCGGCCTCGGTGTCGACCCAGCAGTCCTGGCAAGCGCCCATCAGGCAAAAACCGGCGCGGGGCTCGCCGCTGACGTCGCTGGCCCGAAGCTGCTCGCCCTGGACGAGGATCGCGGTCAGCACGGTGTCGCCGCGCAGTGCCGAGACCGGCAGGCCGTCGACGAACAGCGCGATCGCCTCGCGGTTGGTTTCGCAGAGGCGCTTCAACGCTGACCCACCAGCACCTTGTCGAGCCCGTAGATGCGGTCGAGCAGCAGCATCGCGGCGGCAGTCACGCCGATCATGAGCGCCGACACCGCGGCCATCAACGGGTCGATCGACTCAGTGGCATAGCTGTACATCCGCACCGGCAGCGTCACGGTCGAGGGCGACGTGATGAAGATCGACATCGTGACCTCATCGAAGCTGTTGATGAACGCGAGCAGCCAACCGCCGGTGACGCCGGGCAGGATCAGCGGCAATGTGATGCGACGAAACACCGTCGCCTGGCTGGCACCGAGCGACAACGCGGCTTGCTCGGTGCTACGGTCGAAACCGACCACTGCGGCGATCACCAGCCGCAGCGCATACGGCGTCACGATCACCACATGCGCCAGCACCAGCCAGCCGAAACTGCCGCTGCCGCCGACCAGCGAGAACAGGCGCAGCAGCGCGACGCCCAGCACCAGGTGCGGCACCAGCAACGGCGACAGAAACAGCGCATTCACGGCGTCGCGCCCCGGGAACGCATAGCGCGTGATGGCAAGCCCCGCGAGCACCGCGATGGCGGTTGCGATGCTTGCCGACCAGCCGGCCAGCCAGACGCTGTTCCAGAACGACTGCACGAAGTCCGGGTGCGCGAACGCGGCCCTGAACCAGCGCAACGAAAGATGCGTCGTCGGCATCGTCAGCGTGTTTTCTGGCGTGAACGCCACCAGGCAGACGACAACCAGTGGTGCCAGCATGAAGGCGATCACCAGGGCGTTGAAGCCCAGCGCCAGGGGGCCGTTGCCGCGCGCACTCATCCCAGTGACTTCCGGTAAGAACTCTCAACGATGCGGTTGTAGGCCAGCATGATCAACAGGTTCGCACCCAGCAGCGTGAATGCAATGGCCGCACCCAGAGGCCAGTTCAGTTCATGCAGGTATTCGTCGTAGACGATGGTTGCGACGAGCTTGAGACGCCGACCGCCCAGCAACCCGGGAATGGCGAAGGCACTCGCGCTGAGACCGAAGACGATCAGGCTGCCGGACAGTATTCCCGGCAGCGCCTGCGGCAGCACGATGCGGCGCAGGATCACCGCATGCGACGCCCGCAACGATGCAGCGGCGTCCTCGACACTGGCATCGAGCTTCTGCAGCGACGTCCACACCGGAATCACCATGAACGGCAGCATCACGTGCACCAGCGCAATCACGATTGCCGACTCGGTGTACACCAGCTTGAGCGGGCTGGCACCCATGGCACGCAATGCGTCGTTGATCAGACCTTCGGGGCCCAGCAGCATGCTCCAGCCGAATGCGCGAACGACAACCGACACCAGCAACGGCGCCAGCACAACGAGCAGGAAGACCGAACGCCACGGGTCGCGCATCCGGCTCAGCACGTAGGCTTCGGGCGCGCCGATGGCGATGCACAGCAAGGTGACCAGCGCCGATATCCACAGCGTGCGCCAGAAGATGCCGAGGTAGTAGCTGTCGGTGAACACGGCGGCGTAGTGCGCGAGCGTGTACTCAGGCCGTATGCCCGTTGCGTGGTCGAAGACGTGAAACGACAGCACCGCAGTCAGCAGCAGCGGAACGATCAACATCGCAGTGAACAGCATCAGCGCCGGCGCCGACAACAGCCACGGCACCGCGCGCGGCGACACCCGGACCTTCACCTGCAGCTCCACCGGTTGCCCTGACGCCGCGCCGTCGAGCGGTGGCGGATCAACGCCGCGTGTGGCCGCGCACCGACCATCAGGCGTCCTCCATCGCGCGCATCAGCGCCGGGTCCCAGTCGAGACCGGTGGGTGCCTGTTCATCGAACGGCGGCGCACCGGTGTTCGGCGCCAGCACCGCCAGGTCGCCGAGCGGCGTTGCGACGCGATACAGCCATTGGCTGCCAAGAAAGAAGCGCTCATTGACGATGCCGTCGACCAGGCCTTCGCCTTCGGACACCAGCCGGATCTTTTCGGGGCGCACGCTGACGCAGCCCTCACCCAGTGCGATCCGCAGCGACGTACCGTTGACTGCAACCGGCCCGCGGAGCACATTGGCCTTGCCGACAAATGTCGAGATGAAGCGGGTGCGCGGATGCTCGTACAGCCGATAGGGCGCGTCGATCTGTGTCACGCGACCCCCTTCCATCACCACGACGCGGTCACTGATCGACATCGCCTCGGATTGGTCGTGCGTGACCATCACCGTGGTGGTGCCGACCTGGCGGTGGATCTGCCGCAACTCGAATTGCATTTCCTCTCGCAGCTTCGCGTCAAGGTTCGACAGCGGCTCGTCGAGCAACAGCACCTGGGGCTCGATGACCAGGGCGCGAGCCAACGCAACGCGCTGCCGCTGGCCGCCCGACAGTTCGCGCGGGTAGCGCGAAGCCAGCCCATCCATCCGCACCAGGGAAAGCGCCGCACGCACCTTGTCCAGGCGTTGCGGCTTCGGCATCTTCAGCATCTCAAGGCCGAAAGCGACGTTGGCCTGCACCGTCATGTGCGGAAACAGCGCGTAGTTCTGAAACACGATGCCCAGGCCACGCGAGTTGGGCCGGGCATGCGTGATGTCGCGGCCGTCCAGCGTGATGCGCCCGTGTGTGACGTCGACGAAACCCGCAATCATCTGCAGCGTGGTGGTCTTGCCGCAGCCCGACGGCCCGAGCAGGGAGACGAACTCGCCTTTTGCCACGGCAAGGTTCATCGCTTGCACCGCGAAAGTCGAACCGTACGACTTCGAGACATCGTCGAGCTTCAGAAACGACATCGGTCGGACCCTCCCGTGGCCGCCCACTCTAAGCAGTCGCGATCCCAAACACAAGACTGGCATTCCGTATAACGATAAGCCTCTTGCTTATCTTCCACCCAACGGAATGTCATGGCTAAAGATGTTCAATCGACTTCCATTTCTGAAACCAGCGTCGGCCTTACCGGGAGTCTGAGTCGAGCCCTCTCGATCCTTCGCGCACTGGCCATGACCGCAGGTGAGGGGGGCCGCGTCACCCATCTCGCGCGGGCCACCGGACTGAAGCCTGCTACCGCACACCGGTTGCTGAAAGCGCTGGTTGCCGAAGGGCTGGTCGAGCAGGACGCGTCAAGCAGGGTCTACCGGCTCGGCATCGAGCTGTTCGTGCTCGGCGCCAGCGCGGGCCGCGTGCTCGACCTGCGCACGCTGTGCCGTCCGGCGCTGTTGCGGCTGTGCGCGAGCCTGGGTGACACGATCTTCCTGCTGGTGCGAAGCGGTTTCGACGCCGTCTGCCTCGACCGCGTCGAAGGCCCGTTCCCGATTCGCACCTTCACTGGCGATGTCGGTGGCCGGATTCCACTTGGTCTTGGGCAGGGCAGCCTTGCGATCCTCGCTTTTCTGCCTGAGGCCGAGCGCGACGAAGTGATCCGCTTCAACGCGGCCCGAATGCGCGAGTACGGGGCACTCGACGAGGTGTTCCTGCGCGCCGAGATCGGACGCACCCGCGAGCAGGGTCACTGCAGCCGTGTGTTCGGGCTCAACGAAGGCATGGCCGGGCTTGCGGTACCGATCCTGGATCGCGAAGGCCACGCGATTGCGGCATTGAGCGTTGGAACATTGACCGAGCGGCTGAACGCCGATCGGGCGCCAATCGCAGCCGAGATGTTGAAACGCGAAGCCGCTGCGGTGGCGCCGAAAATCAATCCCTTCGACATCACATTGCGCAGGCCGTCTCAGATCCTCGCCGGTCGCTTCGATCAGGCGGCGGGGCCACCGCACGCGTCATAGGACGATCCGATCGCTTCGAATGTCGAAGTGCCCTTGCTGTGGGGCAAGCCAGCGCCGCGTCACTGCACGCGCTTGACCCGGGGCGCCTTGCCGATGCCATCGATCTCGAGTCTGAAGCCGCCCAGTGCGGCCCGCTTGACAACCACGCGCGGCGACGCCATGTCGTAGAAAGCCTCGCTGGCGTCGTCGATGCGCCAGACCTGGCCATTCGTCAAGCGCATCTGCGTGCCGGGGCCCCAGCCGGTGAAACGGCCCTCGATGCGGCTCTCGACCTCGTCCGGCTCGCCGGCGATGCGCGCCAAACCGAAAGTGTCGGCACCGGCGCTCACCGCGGCCTTCGGTGCCGGCGGCGCGGGGCTCATCGCAGCGCGTGCTGTGGTAGACGCTGTCGCACCGATTGCCGCTCCGATCGGCAGCGCGTCGTAGCAGGCCAGCCGTGCCTCGGCAACGGTCATTGCGCGGCACTTTCGAAGGTAGATGGCGTCGGCAGTCAGGGTCTGCGCCGCAACCGGCAACGCCAGCACGCAGGCCAGCAACGACAGTGCCGGCAACCCAGACGACAGCGACCACAACGGGTGCAGTGCAAGGTTCGGGCAGCGAATGGATGGCGTCATGGGTGTCTCCGGTTGCAGGCTCGACGGTCCCTAGAATCATCGCCCATGTCGCGCAAGCTCTTCGTCACCACCGCCCTGCCCTATGCCAACGGGCCGTTCCACATCGGCCATGTGATGGAGTACATCCAGGCCGACACCTGGGTGCGGGCACAGCGCATGAGCGGGCACGAGATCCAGTTCGTCTGTGCCGACGATGCCCACGGCGCGCCGATCATGATCGCAGCGCAGGCTGCGGGCCAGACTCCGCAAGACTTCGTGGCGGGCATTGCCGCGGGCCGCAAGCCGACATTGGACGGCTTTCACATCGGCTTCGACCACTGGCATTCCACCGACGCGCCGAACAACCACGCGCTGGCCGGGCAAATCTACCTGAAGCTGCGCGAAGCGGGCCTGATCGAATCGCGCAGCATCGAGCAGTTCTTCGACCCCGAACGCGGCATGTTCTTGCCCGACCGCTTCATCAAGGGCACTTGCCCAAAGTGCGGCGCCGTCGACCAGTACGGCGACAACTGCGAGGTCTGCGGCTCGGTCTACGCGCCCACCGACCTGATCGATCCGCGCTCGGCGTTGTCGGGGGCCAAACCCGAGTTGCGCAGCAGCGACCACTTCTTCTTCAAGCTGTCCGATCCGCGCTGCGTCGAGTTCCTGGCAGGTTGGACGCAGGACGGCCGCCTGCAGCCCGAAGTCGCCAACAAGGTGCGCGAGTGGTTCGTGCAAGACGAGAGCGGCAAGAGTCGGCTCGGGGATTGGGACATCAGCCGCGAAGCGCCCTACTTCGGCATCGAGATTCCCGATGCACCGGGCAAGTATTTCTATGTCTGGCTCGATGCGCCGGTCGGCTACCTGGCGGCCTTGCAAGCCCGGCTCGACTCGCTGGGGATCGACTTCGAAAGCTACCTGGCCGACCCCGCGCTGGAACAGGTGCACTTCATCGGCAAGGACATCGTCACTTTCCACACCCTGTTCTGGCCGGCGATGCTCAAGTTCAGCGGCCGCAAGACCCCAGACCGCATTCATGTACATGGCTTCCTGACCGTCAACAGCGGCCAGAAGATGAGCAAGAGCCGAGGCACCGGCATCAGCCCGCTGCGCTACCTCGAACTCGGCATGGACCCCGAATGGCTGCGCTACTACATCGCCGCCAAGCTCAACGCGCATGTCGAGGACCTGGACTTCAACCCGGAGGACTTCGCGGCGCGCATCAATGCCGACCTGGTCGGCAAGTTCATCAACATCGCAAGCCGTGCTGCCGGGTTTCTGGCCAAGCGCTTCGACAACAAACTGGCTGCCGAGCCGGGTGAGGAGGGCCTCGCGCTGCTGGTCGAACTGCAGGCCGAAGCCGGTGGCATCCACACGCTCTACGACCAGCGCGAATTCGGCAAGGCGATGCGCGAGATCATGGCGCTGGCCGACCGGGTCAACGGCTACGTCGACCAGCACAAGCCGTGGGAGCTGGCCAAGAAGGCCGGCGCCGAAGCGCAGTTGCGCCAGGTCTGCAGCGTCTGCATCGAAGCTTTCAGACTGCTGACGATCTATCTGAAGCCGGTGCTGCCGGGTTTGGCGACCAAGGTCGAATCGTTCCTGCGTGTCGAGCCGCTGCAGTGGGCCGACAGCGCTCGCCTGCTGGCCGAGAGCAGTGGCACCCACACCATCGGCGCCTATTCGCACCTGATGCAGCGGGTCGACCTGAAGTCGCTCGATGCATTGCTGGCGCCGGTTGAAGACGCGGTCGAGAAAGCTGCCACTGCCGCTCTGCCGGGCGGTGAAGCGGTGGCGGCCGAGATCACCATCGACGACTTCGCCAAGGTCGACCTGCGGATCGCCAGAATCGTCAAGGCAGAAGCCGTCGAAGGATCGACCAAGCTGCTGCGGCTGACGCTCGATGTGGGCGAGCCGCAGACCCGCACGGTCTTCAGCGGCATCGCGTCGGCTTACGAGCCGAGTGAGCTGACCGGCAAGCTCACGGTGATGGTTGCCAACCTGGCGCCCCGCAAGATGAAGTTCGGGCTCAGCGAAGGCATGGTGCTGGCCGCCAGCCATGCCGATGAGAAGGCTGCGCCGGGTGTCTATGTGCTGGAGCCCTGGCCCGGCGCAGTGCCCGGCATGCGCGTGCGCTGAGCCAAAAGCAACGGGCCACCGATGCTTCCGGCCCGCGTGTTGACCCACTTTCGCACCCGGCTGCATCCGTTCCGGCCGCGGTTGCTGGATGCGGTCAAGGGCTACGACCGGCAGCGTTTCGTCGCCGACCTGGGCGCCGGCATCACGGTCGGCATCGTGGCGCTGCCGCTGGCGCTGGCCTTCGGCATCGCCAGCGGGGTCAAGCCCGAACAGGGGCTCATCACCGCCATCGTCGCGGGCTTCCTGATCAGCGCGTTGGGCGGCTCGCAAGTGCAAATCGGCGGGCCGGCCGGTGCCTTCATCGTGATCGTCTACGGCATCGTCGAGCGGTATGGGTTCACCAACCTCTTGGTGGCGACGGTGGCAGCCGGAGTGCTGATGTTCGGCATGGGGCTTTTGAAGCTGGGGGTGTTGATCCGCTACATCCCGGTGTCGATCGTGATCGGCTTCACCAGCGGCATCGCCGTGCTGATCGCGTTGTCGCAACTGCGTGACCTGCTGGGGCTCGATATCGCGAAGATGCCGGGTGATGCGATTTCGCAGCTGGCCATGCTCGGCCGCCATTTGCACAGCTTCAACCCCTACGCGTTCGGCATCGGCGCGGCCTGCATCGCGGGGATGGCGTTGTGGCCGCGGCTGTTCGCACCCGGCAAGTTGCTGCCGCAGGCGCTGTTGACCCAACGGCCGCTGCGCATGGCTGCGCGCATGCCGGCACCGATCGTCGCGCTGGTGACGCTGACCCTGGCGGCCTGGTGGTTCGAGTTGCCGGTGGACACGATCGGCAGCCGCTTCGGCGAATTGCCACGCGGGCTGCCGCAGATCGACCTGCCGCCGCTGAGCTGGGACGGGCTGCGTGGGCTGACGATTCCCATCATCACGATCGCGCTGCTGGGATCGATCGAGTCGTTGCTGTGTGCACGCGTGGCCGACAACCTCGGCAGCTTCAAGCGCCACGACCCGAACCAGGAGCTGATGGCGCAGGGGCTGGCCAACATCGTGACGCCGTTCTTCGGAGGCATCCCCGCAACCGGCACCATCGCCCGCACCGTCACCAACGTGCGCGCCGGTGCAAGAACTCCGGTGTCGGGCATCGTGCATGCGCTGACGCTGCTCGCGATCCTGCTGGCCGCCGCACCGCTGGCGTCGATGGTGCCTTTGGCGGCACTGGCGGGGATCCTGATGTTCGTGGCCTGGAACATGTTCGAACGCCACGAATTCAGGCGCCTGCGCCGGTTCTCGGCCGGCTACCGCACGCTGATGCTGGGCACCTTCACCCTCACCATCGTCTTCGACCTGACGGTGGCGGTGCAGGTGAGCCTGGTGCTGGCCTGCGTGTTCTTCATCTGGCGCATGGGCACGCTGTTCAGCGTCGAGCCCCACACGGCCGAGCCGATGCCGCCCGGCGTGCAGGTCTTCGAGCTGTACGGCTCGCTGTTCTTCGGCGCGGTCGGCAAGATCGAAGCCCTGCCCGACCAACTGCCAAGCGGCACCCGCGCGGTGGTGCTGGAGATGCACCGTCTGGTGCTGGTGGACAGCTCGGGCATGGATGCGCTGATGCAACTGCAGCGCACGCTCAAGCGCCAGGGCACGGCGCTGGTGGTGGCCAACGTCAACGCGCAGCCGTTGTCGTTGATGAAGCGCTCGGGCTTCGAGGACGCGATCGGCGCCGAGCACATCGTGCCGAATGTGGCGGCAGCGTTTGCCGATGGCAAGCCCCCGGCGACGTGAGCGCCAGCGCTCAGGCCTTCAACCAGACCCGCGGCGCAGCCTTCAGATCCGCCAGTGCCTGCGCGGCCATCACCGTGGCAGGTGCACGCCGGGCGGCCAACCAGCCGACCGCGAACCATGCGCGTGGGTCGGTGCCGGCCAGCTCCCGGCACACGGCTTCGGCAGCCTGCAGGTCGTTCAATTCGCCCAATGCGTTGAGCGCACGCCGCACGGCTTTCAAAAGCCGCTTCGTGGCGCGCGGCTTGAATGCCGGCTGCAGTGCTTCCAGCAGATAGCGCAACCGCTTCAAGCGTTTGCGGGTGCGGTGCTGCGACTCGATGTCGGCTTGCTCGAAGCCCCGCGCGTCGCGCAGGATGTGCTTCCATGCGGGCCTCAGGGCCTGGCGTGCGGCGGTGGCGACAGCCCCGGCTGCCGCGGCTGCGGGGCTGCTTCCGATGCCAACATCAGTGTCGATGTCGATGCCGGCGACCCGGGGCTGCGGCAAGGTCAACGCCAGCGTCTGCAGCATCAGCGATGTGAAGTCCGGACCGCGCACGCAGTCGGCGGCATCCGGTGCACCGGCGGGCGTCGGCCAGTCGATGTCGGGCGCGCCGGCGGCCTGCAGCGCGGGCCATAACGTGAGCGCCTGCACATCGGCATCGCGCGCGGCACCCAGCACGCCGAAAGGCCCGCGCCAGGCGGCTTCCAGCGCGCGGGCTTGGTCCGGGTCGGCCAGCCACGGCGCCCACATCCGCAACAGCGTTCGCAGACGTCGCAGCGCCACGCGCAACTGGTGCACGTGCTCGGGGCTGCCGCTGCCCGCGGCCAGTTCCGATGCGTTCGGCAAGGCCTGCGCCAGCGCCGCCTGCAGTGCGGCCGAACCGACGCCGGCGGCGTCGGCGGCGTCTCGCCAGCGCACCGGGGTGGCATGCACCGCGGGCACGTGCTCGTTGCCCAGTGCCAGCCGCATGCCGCGTTCGGACTTGGTGCGGCTGTCCCACCACAAGCCGAAGCGGGCTGCCCAGCGTTGCGACAGGTCGACCAGTGCCTGCGGCGGGCCTGCGACCAGTTCGAGCTCGAATTCGTCGACCGCCACGTTGCCACGGTCGGTCAGCAGGCGGCCCTGGTCGTGGGCGATCTCGATGGTGGCGCCGCCGTGCCGCACGCGTCGCAGCAGCCGCCGCACGTCGGTGCGGTACAGCAGCTTCAATTCGGCTGACGGGGTGCCGAGCGCCTTGCGCAGCAACTCGCCTGCCGGCGTGCCGGCGTGGCGCCCGGGGTCGGGCATGGGATGGCCCGGGTCGACCTCGGCTGTGGGCACCGCCACTTCGTGTTCGAGCCGGTCGAGCAGGCCGTGGCCAGCGTCGGCATCACCGCGGCCCTTCAATGTCTGCACCCAGCGCCGGCCCTCCTTTCGCAGCCGCAGCGCGAGCCCCGCTGCGGCCAGCCGCTGGTCGTCGGTGTCGACATAGACGGCCTGCAACCGCACGGTGGTCGCGCTTCGAGTCTTGACCGCGCGGTGCAACGCGGCGCTGCGCGCGGCCGGCACCTGGAACTTGAGCTCGGTCTCCAAGCGTTCAGGGCCCCGCGCTGCGGGCGCGGACGGCTTCGGTTGCGGCGCCCGCAAGGGCCGTCATTTGGCGACCTCACGCGGGTCATCGGCCACCGAGCTGCCGACCACCACGCCCAGGTTGTCAAACGTCACGCTGAAGAGCTTCGATTCCTGACCCTGCGGCTTGTAGCGCCAGTCCCAGACATCCTGCTGCTTCAAGGTGAAGTGCTGCTGCGCGGCCGGGCGCCCCAGCAGATCGCGCACCTGCTGCATCGTCAGGCCGGGCTGCACGCGGGCCATGTTGTCGTCGTTCAGCAATTGCCGCAGGGAGCTCATCTTGCCGTCGGGGCCGATGCGGATCACATAGTTGGTCCAACCGGCGGGCTGGCGCGGGTAGTCCAGTCTGCGGGCGCCGTCGGCTTCGACGGTCACGGTCACCGGGTCGCCGAATTGCTCGCGCACCTGGGCTTCGGTCGACACGCCCTCTTCCAGCTTCGTCACACGCTGCGGGTCGCAGCCGCTCAGCAACGCGCCCGACAGCAACAGACCGGCCAGCACGGAGGCGGCCCTCGCTGGCGACGTTGCTGCCACCCAATCCGAAGCCCAGCCCATCACGCCAAACATCCCCTGTCGCATCGCCACCCCCGCATAAAATCGTCCAATTCATTTTGCCGCGACATCGCCGTCGCTTTGCGCCATGCCGATGTTCTGGAAGCCCTACACCTCGGATGTCACCAACTTCATCGCCGCGCTGAAAGAACGCAAGCCGAGCCTGGAATCCGAACAGCGCGCCGGCCGAGCGCTGCTGTGGGACCGGGCCATCGACCGCCATGCCCAGTCTGAGTGGCGCCAGGCCCGGGTGCCGCAGAAGCCCTACGTGTACCAGACGCAAGGCCCGGCCCCGGCTGAGCCGGCATCCGACCCCAGCGCTGCCGGCTGAGGCATGCGCGCGGGAGCAGGCATGGAGTTGGCCGCGGTGGTTGCAGAACCGGCACCGCGAGTGGTGGACCAGGTGGCGGTGGCGCGGCTGTACGGCGAGCCGCTGTTCAGGCTGCCGCACGACCTGTACATCCCGCCCGATGCCCTGGAGGTTTTTCTCGAAGCCTTCGAAGGTCCGCTGGACCTGCTGCTGTACCTGATCCGGCGCCAGAACTTCAACATCCTGGACATACCGCTGGCCAGCGTGACGCGGCAGTACCTGACCTATGTCGAGCAGATCCGGCGCCACAACCTGGAGCTGGCGAGCGAATACCTGCTGATGGCGGCGATGCTGATCGAGATCAAGTCGCGCATGCTGCTGCCGCCGAAGAAGAGCGCCGACGGTGCCGAGCCCGAAGATCCGAGGGCCGAACTGGTGCGGCGGCTGGTCGAATACGAGCGCATCAAGCAGGGCGCGGCCCACATCGATGCCCTGCCGCTGCTGGGCCGCGACTTCCTGCGCGCGCAGGTGCACATCGAGCAGTGCACCGAGCCCCGCTGGCCCGACGTGGAGCCGATTGACCTGCGGGACGCCTGGCTCGACATCCTGCGGCGCGCCAGGCTCAACCAACGCCACATCATCGCGCGCGCGCAGCTGTCGGTGCGTGAACACATGAGCATCGTGCTGCGGCGTTTGCAGGGTCGGCGCTTCGCTGAGTTTCACGAGCTGTTCGATGTCGAAAGCGGCGTGGCGGTGCTGGTGGTGACCTTCATCGCGATGCTCGAGCTGGCGAAGGAGCGCTTGCTGGAAGTGACGCAGGCCGAAGCGTTCGCGCCGATCTACGTGCGGCTCGGTTACACCACGGCCGACTGAGGAGACACCGAGCGGCGTTTTGCCCGGGAGTCGCGTCGCCCTTCGCATCCAGAGGGCTGCTTGCTCCGTAGCTTGGAATTGACATCTGGGAGCTGTGGCCCGCCGCCAGAGGGCAGGTCCGACCATCGATCGCCCGAGGCCGTTTATCCGGGATTGCCGGGCGGCCCATCACGAACCAGCACCTCCATGACAACCCCCCCGCACGCCACCGACCCGCCCCACGACCCCGCGGCAACCACGCGGATCGAGACGCAAAGCAGTGCCGATGTCTCCGGTGCAGGCGACGGCATGGATGTGACGGGCCGCGAAGCGTCGGTGCTGGCCGCCGCGCTGCGTGATGTTCCGGTGACGGTGTTGCACGGCGGCACGGCGGCCGAACGTGCCGAACTGCTTGGCACCGAACTGTTGCCGCTGCTGGGCCGCAGGCCGCTCGACCAACCGGCATCCGGGCAGCGATCGCGCGCCACGCTGCGAGCCCCGCAGCGGCACTTGCCTTTGATGCGCCGCAGGCCAGCCGACCGCAACGAAGTGGTGCTGGTGCTGCGCGACTGGCGCGGCAGCCCGCTGCCATCGCTTGCGCAGACCGTTCGCCAGGCCTGCAGCCTGGCGCCCGCAGCCTCCGAACTGCGTGCCGATGCAGCGGTTGGACTGCGCGTGCTGCTGGTGCTGCAGGCTTTCGACGAGTTTCTGGCGCTGGACCCGGCCCGTGCCGACGTGGCAGCCTTCAGGGCCGAGCTTGTCGCCGCGGTGAACCCGCCGCGGCCTTCCGTCGAGATCCCGGCGTTCACGGACGAAGCCGCTACCGACACCTCCGTCCACCTGCTGCTGCTGGTGCAGGATCAGGCAGCGCCGGCGCTGGCCGAACTCGGGCGGCAGCTGCCGGGTTTCGGTGTGCACACGCTGAAGTTGTCGGCGCGGGGCGTCGTGCCTGCGGCACCGCTGTTGGCGGACGCCATCGCTGTCGATTCGGCGTTGCAGGCGGAGCCTGCCGTCACGATGCGGGGTGCCACTGCCGAAAGCGTGGCGGAACCCCTGCCCCAGGCCGCAGGCGCCAACCCAGCCGGTGCAGAGCCGACGGCCATGGCCGCGGGGGTGCCGGCCGACGCGCCCGAAGCGCCACCCGCCGCGCTGTCGGACGACGACTGGCTGGCATCGCTGCAAGGTGTCATCGAACGCGTGGCCCACGCCAGCCGCGACACGCGAGCGGACGGCGGCTTCGCGCCGACGGCCAGCATCGCAGCCGCGCCCACGACCGTTCCCGCGACCCCTGCCGAAGGGCGGGCGATGCCGCTGGCCGCGGACGAAACCGAGGTCATTGGGAATGCGCCTGCGCGAGCGGCAGCGGCTTCGGCATCGGCTTCGGCTTCGGCTTCGGCTTCGACAGCAGCGGCCGTGACTGCGCCAGCTGCACGCGCGCCGGAGCCGGCGCCCGCAACTGGCACACCAGCCGACGAGCCGGCCATGGAGACGGTCGCGACACAAGCCGTCGACCGGATCGAGCCGACGCTGGACATTCGGCGGCCATCCCTCGCAGCGGAAGCGCCGGGTTTGTCCCCCCATCGGCCAGCGTTGCAGGGCAGGCCGGCGCCCAGACGGTGGCGCGTGGCGGCGCCGCTCCTGAGCCTGGTGATCGGCATCGGCATCGCCGTGTGGGCGTTCGGTGAACGGGCTGGACAACCCGCGTCGGACCGGGCCCAACCCCCCGCCGCTGTGATCGCCGCGGCACCACCGGATGCGAACCTCGGTGCGTCGGCATCCAGGGTCGCTCCTGCCGCTGTTCCTGCGCCGGCGCCAGCGCCTGTACGAGCGCCTGTGCCTGCGCCGGCGCCCGAGCCGGCTCCCGCACCAGCGCCGGCCACCCCGCTCGCGGCTGCACCCCTGCCCGAGCCCACACCACCCTCCTCCTCCAACCCCGCCCCCCAACAGCCAAATCCAGACGCGGACACGACGATTCCGGGGGCCATCGCGCCAGAACCGGCAAGCGGTTCCGCGATCAACCCCGCCGCAGCACTGGTCGCGGCGCTGCGGCCGCTGCCGGTGCTGGACCTGCGCAGCGCCGGGCGCCAAGCCGCCAACCGGCTGGCTGCAGCCCGGCAACCCACGTTGGCGCTGGTGCGCTACCACGCGCTGCAGGCGCTGCCGGCCCGCATCGGCGGCAGCGATGCCCTGCGCGTTGTCGCGCCGCTGTACACCGAATCGCTGCAGGCCTGGGTGCGCGCCGATTCGAAATTGCAGCATCTGCACCAGTTGGCCGGCCGCACGCTGGACCTGGGTGCCAGCCGCAGCGGCGACGCGCTGACCGCTGGCGTGGCCTATCGGGCATTGTTCGGCCGCGAATTGCCGTCGTCGCAGACCCGGCATGCCGTCAGCACCGGCGCCGCCCTTGCCGCCCTGCGGGCAGGGCAGGTCGACGCAGTGTTGCGAGTGCGCGGCA
This sequence comes from Rubrivivax sp., assembly GCA_039915715.1. Classification (GTDB taxonomy): domain Bacteria; phylum Pseudomonadota; class Gammaproteobacteria; order Burkholderiales; family Burkholderiaceae_C; genus Rubrivivax. Next base: position 21,284 of record JBDSMV010000064.1, read on the forward strand.
ATCCGGCCCAAGCGGTACCGGCGGGGCTGCGCGCACTGACGCTGGACCCCGCGCAGCCGTCGACGACCCGGGCCCGGCGACTCTTCCTGGCGGTCGCCCTGCCGCCGGGCGCTGCCGACCGCAGCGCCGACGCGCGCACGCTCGGGGTGATGAATTTCCTGGTCAGCCAAGCCGGCAGCGCAACCGCATCAAACCGGCTGGCAGGTCAGGCGATGCGCAGCCTGTGTTCAGTCCTGCCCGAACTTCGGCGAGCCGATGCCGCAAGCTGGTCTGCGGTGCAACCCGCCAGCGCCTTGCCCGCCGGCCGGTTGTACGCACCCGCGGCGCTGCAGGCCGGCAAGCATTGCGACTCGGTCGCGACGGGCAATCAGCCGAACGTCACGGCACAGACCCCGCGTTGAGCCGGACCCCCGAACGCCTGTTTCCACGACCCCCAAGAAAGGAGCCACCCATGAACCGCCATGACTTTCAGAAGTTGTCGCAAGGCGCATTCGCCGGCGCGTTGCTGCTGGCCGCCAGCCTCGCCCCGGTCAGCGCCCAAACCGCCGCACCGCAGAAAGTGACGGTGCGCGCGGTGGCGCACTCTGCATTCGACAGTTCGCAGCTGGCGGCCGAAGACCAGTCGAAGCTGCTGGCCGAAGTCGGGACCATGAAGGACGTGACCTGGTAGACCGTCGTCGCCACCGGCCACACCGACAACGTCGGCGCCGACAACTACAACGCCGCGCTGTCGCAGCGCCGGGCGGCTGCGGTCAGGTCCTACC
>JBDSMV010000069.1:0-4144 GCA_039915715.1 Rubrivivax sp.
GTTGTGGTTGCTGCACAAGCGGCGCCGCATTGCTGAGTCATTTCAGCAGACTTCTGCAAGAGGGTGGGCCCAGGGCGCCACCCTTTTTCAATTGGTGCGCGGAGTTCTAAAATCCGGACTCGAACCAATTTTCGCCCTGACGCCGATGGCCGAGCCCCGCCCCACACTCGAACCCCAGCCCACCGCCCTCACCGTGCACGAAGCCTCGCGCGTGCTCGAGATCAGCTTCGACGATGGCGCGGCGTTTCGCATTCCCTTCGAGCTGATGCGCATTTATTCGCCATCGGCCGAGGTCCAGGGCCATGGCCCCGGTCAGGAGGTGCTGCAGACCGGCAAGCGCGGCGTCGGCATCGATGAGCTGAAGCCGGTGGGCCGGTACGCGGTGCAGCCCCGGTTCAGCGATGGCCACGACACGGGCATTTTTTCCTGGCGCTATCTTCACCATCTCGGACGTGACGCTGCAGACCTGTGGCAGCAGTACGAAGCCCGGCTGAAAGCGGCCGGGGTCGATCGCGACACCCCGATGGGCGGCAAGCCAGGCGGCAGTTGCGCATCGCACTGATCCGGCTGCCGGGCCCGGCCCCAGTGCGCCCGGTGCCTGCGCGCACCAGAAAGTCCAGCATCGACCCCCCACACCCATGACGCAAACCCATTTTGGTTTCGAGAACGTCGACGAGAGCGACAAGGCCACCCGGGTGCGCGGCGTCTTCGATTCGGTGGCGCCACGGTACGACCTGATGAACGACGTGCTGTCGTTTGGCCTGCACCGAGCCTGGAAGGCCTACACCGTGGCGGTGGCCGCGGTGCAGCCGGGCATGCGGGTGCTGGACATCGCCGGCGGCACGGGCGACCTGGCGCGTGCCTTCGCGCGCGACGCCGGGCCGCAAGGCCAGGTGGTGTTGAGCGACATCAACGAGTCGATGCTGGCCGTGGGCCGCGACCGTCTGCTGGACGCCGGGATCGTGATGCCGTCGGTGGCCTGCGACGCCGAGCGCCTGCCGTTCGCACCCGAGAGCTTCGATCTCGTCAGCGTGGCCTTCGGCCTGCGAAACATGACCAGAAAGGAAGCGGCGCTGGCCGAGATGTGCCGGGTTCTGAGACCGGGCGGCCGCCTGCTGGTGCTGGAGTTCTCGAAACCCGCGGCAGCTCTGCAGAAACCGTATGACTGGTATTCGTTCAAGCTGATGCCGCTGCTGGGCAAATGGGTTGCCAACGACGCCGACAGCTACCGCTATCTGGCAGAGAGCATCCGCATGCACCCCGACCAAGCCGCGCTCAGAACGCTGATGAAGGGCGCGGGCTTCGGTCACGTGGACGTGCACAACCTGGCTGGTGGCATCGTGGCCTTGCATGTCGGCATCAAGTGTTGAGCCCCCACGCCCGCTTTCTCTCGCTGCCCCCCCAGGAGACGCGCGCCTGCGGCCCGGCGAAGCCGATTCGCGCTCTTCTCGCTCAATACGCTGTGCTTTGCCCGGGTCGTTTCGTTTGGGGTGTTCTGTATCGCACCGATGCGTCAATGACGTGAATTTCTGCCGCAGCGCGACCCCGTTTGGGGTGGCCTTTGACCCACTTTTCACCTGGGGGCTGCAGGTACACTCTCTGGCTGCGCTCAAGGCCACCGGCCGTGGTCTTTGGCAAGCACGCGACGCTGGCTTTCGGGTGACGCATCGGCCTCCGAGCATGCGAGCTGTCGGCGCCGGACCCCAGAGACACTCCCGAAGGAATTGCACTCATGATGATCACGTTGCCCGAAGCTTCTCGCTCGACCCCCAACCGGTGGCGGCCCCTGGTGGCGACCGTTGCGGTGGTTGCGGCGGTGGCATTGGTCGGTTGCGGCGAGAAGAAGGACCGCGGCGCCAGCCAGACCGCCGCCAAGGTCAACAAGGACGAGATTACCGTCCACCAGATCAACTTCGTGCTGCAGCAACAGCGCGGCCTGCGGCCCGACCAGGCCGAGCCTGCCAGCCGCCAGATCCTCGAACGCCTGATCGACCAGCAACTGGCGCTTCAAAAGGCCGACGACCTCAAGCTCGACCGCGACCCCCGCGTCGTGCAGCAGCTCGAAGCCGGCCGGCGCGATGTTCTGGCGCGCGCCTATCTTGAGAAGATTGGCGAAGCTGCACCCAAGCCCGCCCCCGAGGAAATCAGGGCCTACTACGAAGAGAAGCCGGCGCTGTTCAAGGAACGGCGCATCTACAGCATCCAGGAAGTCGTGATCGAGGCCAAGCCCGAACAGTTCGACCTGATCCGCGAAAAACTCGGTGCAGCCAAGGGCATCAACGAGTTCGTCGAGTTTTTGAAAGCCGGCGACTTCAAGTTCTCCGGCAACCAGGCCGTGCGTGCGGCCGAGCAGCTGCCGCTGAACAGCCTCGACACGTTCGCGCGCATGAAGGACGGGCAGGCGATGGTGGTGCCGGCCCCCAACGGCCTGCAGGTGGTGTTTCTGGCCGGCTCGCGCAGCCAGCCCGTGACGGAAGAGCAGGCCCGCCCGGCGATCGAGGCCTTTCTGGTCAACGACCGCCGCCGCAAGCTGGTCGAAGACGACCTGAAGGCGATGCGCGCCGCCGCCAAGATCGAATACGTCGGCAAGTTCGCCGAAGGTGCCGCCTCGGCGCCGCCGGCCGCGCCTGCTGCGCCGGTGGCCACGCCCGCTGCGGCCAGCGCTGGCTTGAGCAGCACCGACATCAGCAAAGGCATGGGCTTGAAGTGATGGAGAACCCTTTGAATACGATCCTGTCGGCGGCATCGGCCCGAGCGGCGGCCTGGGTCGCCGTTGGCACAGTGGCCATCGGCTTCGCGCTCTCGGGCAGCGCATTCGCGCAGACTGGCGCGGCCGGCGGCAACGCAGCTGCCAATGCAGCCCCTGCTGCCGAGTACCGATTGGGCACGGGCGACGGTCTGCGCATCCTGGTGTTCCAGAACCCGGATCTGACGCTCGAGACCCGCATCACCGACCGCGGTTTGGTGTCGTACCCCCTGCTGGGCAACGTGCGCCTGGGGGGCCTGAGCATCAGCGCGGCCGAAAAAGCGATTGCCGACGGCCTTCGCACGGGCGGTTTCGTCAAGCAACCGCAGGTCACGATCAGCCTGCTGCAGGTGCGCGGCAGCCAGGCCAGCGTGCTGGGGCAAGTCAACCGCCCTGGCCGCTACCCGATCGAGGTCGCCGACATGCGCTTGTCGGAACTGCTGGCCACTGCCGGTGGCACCGCGCCTGGCGGCAGCGATGTCGTCGTTGTCACCGGCAAACGCGACAGCAAGGCTTTCCGCGCAGAAGTCGACCTGCCGACCCTGTTCGCAGCAGGCGGTGGCGACAAGGACCTGCTGATCCAGGACGGCGACACCGTGTGGATCGACCGCCAGCCCATCGTCTACATCTACGGCGAGGTGCAGCGCCCCGGTGCGGTGCGCCTGGAACGCGACATGACCCTGATGCAGGCGCTGGCCGCTGGCGGTGGCCTGACCGGCCGTGGCACTGAAAAAGGCATCCGTGTGCATCGCAAGGATGCAGCCGGCACTGCGAAGACCATCGAAGTGCCGCTGACCTCCAAGATCCAGGACGGCGACGTGGTGTTCGTGCGCGAAAGCCTGTTCTAAGCGCGGCGCCGCGCAGCACCCCTGGCAGGGGGGCTGTTGCCGCCGGCACTAGTGGCTTGCGGCGTTCTTGCTGAATCCGAAAGTGTTCGAGTCTTCGAAGTTGCGGCCCCGCTTGCAGCGCCTTGCCGGCTTCGCCTGTAGTCAGACCCTTTGCCTGTGCGGAGCATCACCCCATGACTTTCGGTCAATTTCTCTCGATCCTGCGCGCCCGCTGGTGGGTGGCGCTGACAGTTTTCCTTGTCGTCGTGCTGGGCACCCTGGTCGTGAGTCTGTTGCTTCCCAAACAATACAAGGCGATCGCCAGCGTGGTGGTCGACTTCAAGCCCGATCCTGTGTCGGCGGTGCTTTACGGCGGTGCGCCGTCTCCTGGTTTCATGGCGACACAGGTCGACATCATCCAGAGCGACCGGGTGGCGCAGCGCGTGGTGCGCAATCTGCGGCTGGCTGAAAGCCCGCAGATCCGTCAGCAGTGGCAGGACGAAGGCAAAGGCGAAGGCACCATCGAAACCTGGCTGGCGAGTCTGTTCCAGCGCAACATGGACGTGGTGCC
>JBDSMV010000073.1:0-5257 GCA_039915715.1 Rubrivivax sp.
GGCGCGGTGTATTGCTGCAGCCGCTGCGCAAAGCGCCGGTAGCGTTCACCCAGCCCCGCTGGCGCGCCCACCAGGGGCCGGCCGAGCAAGACGCGGCGCAAGAAATCGAACACGCTGGCATCGGCCGCCACGCTGCGCCGACGCGCCTGCCCGATCGCCCAGTCGATGTACTTGCGGTCCTGCCGGCCCGGTTTGTCGACGATGTAGGTGCGGTAGACCGGAAACGAAGCCACCACCTCGGACAGCGCTTCACGCAGGATGTTCAGCGTGAAGTCGCGGGTGCGGCGGTCCTCGCGCGCCAGCCGCAGCAGGGTGTTCGACAGCACCGTCAGTTCGCCCGCCAGCGTGCCGTCCATCACCACATGGCGGCAGTGCCACGACAGGTGCTCGAAGTCTTCGGCTTCGTCGCGCACGAAGGCGCGCCAGGCACGGTCGAGCCGCGCACGAGCATGGCCATCGACCATCACGCCGTTGACGACGTTGGCATAGCGGTAGCCGGTGGTGCCGTGCACGGCCCAGTCGCGCGGCACCTGCTCATGCGGTGCCACGATTTTTTCCACCACCACATACAGCGGCATCTCGGGGCGGGTGTGCTCGTTACCGGGATCGGGTGCGGGCAGGCCGGCCATCTCGGCATAGCGCTGTTGCAGGCGCCGGAAATAGGCGGCCGGGTCGGCCAGGCCGTCAGGGTGGTCGACGCGCACACCGTCGATGCGCCCATCCACCGCCATCTCCAGGATCAACGCATGGGTGGCCTCGAAGACCTCGGGTCGCTCCATGCGCAGCGCCGCCAGTTCGTTGATGTCGAAGAAGCGGCGGTAGTTGATCTCGTCCGCTGCGACACGCCATTGCGACAAGCGGTAAGCCTGGCTGTCGATCAGCGCGTCTAGCGTGTCGAAGCTGCTGCGGTCGCCGACTTGGCCGTTGAGGCTGACCACGACATGGTCAATGGCCGACACCAAGACGTCGGAGTCACCGACCAGCTTGGCCAGGCGCGCCTTCAGTTCGGTCTTCTGCTGCTGGCGGCGACTGCGCTCGGCGCCATCGGTGGTCTGGTGCGCAGGCAAGGCATCGAAGGCGTTTGCCAACTGTGTGAGGCCACCGATGGCGATGGTGTCGTCTGGTGACTGGTTCTGCAAGTGCGGCAGGGCGCGCCCCAGCAGGGCGCCGTACCCGGCCGGGTCGATCGGCAGGCGGTGCTCGAAGTAGCTGAGGGTGAAATAGCCGCGGTCGCGTTCGAAGCCGAGGGTGATCTCGCCGCGTTCCAGCACCACGCCGTACTGGTCACCCAGGATCGGCAGCAACACACGCCCGGCGAACGCCGGGTCTGCCGAGCGCCAGTCGATGTCGAAGTACTCGGCGTATGCCGAAGCCGCGCCGTTCTCCAGCACGTCGAGCCACCAGGCGTTGTCGCCACCGAGCACGCCCATGTGGTTCGGCACGATGTCCACCAGCAGACCCATGTGGTGGGCGTGCAGGGTGTCGATCAGGTGCTGGAACTGATCGGGCGTGCCGAGCTCGGGGTTCAGCTCGCCGTGGTTGACCACGTCGTAGCCATGGCGGCTGCCCGGTCGCGCTCGCAATGGCGGCGAGCAGTACAGGTGGCTGATGCCCAACGCGGCCCAGTAAGACACCAGCTCGGTGGCGGCCACGAAACCGAAGTCGAGGTGGAACTGCACCCGGTAGGTGGCGCGCGGAATGATGGCCTTGCCGGTGCGGCGCGAGATCGGCGCCGGCACCGTGCCGCTGGCGGTGGTCGACACCGAAGTGGCTGCCGCGGCCGGGATCGAAGCCTCGCTCTGTTCGTCCGCCGGGTCGGATGGGGGCAGCGGTGACGAACGAGCCGTCATCGGCTGCGGTCGTTGCGCGGGCTTTGCAGGTTGCGCCCGGCTGCGGTCTTGCCGATCTCGCCGGCGTCATCCAGCCGGTCGCGCGGAAACCAGCGCTCGATCAGGGCCGCGGCGCGGTCACGCCCACCGAGCCCGAACGACAGCGCCAGCGCCACCACGATGCCCGCCAGCAGGATCAGGAAGGTTTGCTGGATCAGGCCACCGCCGATGTCCAAGTGGTCGACCGCCAGCAGCACCACGAAGGCCATGATCGCGTACTGCATGATGCGACCGAGGATCTCGCCGTCGCCGATGTCGGCAGCACGGCAGTAGCTTTGCACCGCGTTGCCGGCGAAGCGCGCAAAGTAGCTGCCGAACACCACCACCAGCAACGCCACCAGAAGTCTCGGCACGAACAGCATCACGCGCGTCAGCAGCTCGGTCACCTGCGTCAGCCCCAGACTGTTGAACGCGATGATCAGCGACGCCAGGATCACGAGCGCATAGGCGAACCACCCCAACAGTTCGGCGGTGTCCTTTTCGGTGCCGCCCTGCTGCAGGAAGTTGTCGATGCCGGCGCGTTCGGTCAGCACGTGGAAATTCAGCGCTCGCAGCGCTTTGACCACCAGCAGGCGGAACGCCTTGGCCAGCAACCAGCCGACAAACAAGACCACGGCAGCCAGCGCCAGCCGCGGCAAGAAGGCACCGATCTGGATCAGCAGTGCGCGGATCGGTTCGAGCATCACGTCGATGTTCTGCATGAAGATGTCCTTGAATTCAGGTGTTGTGATCCGCGGCCAGGGCAGCGATGCCGGCCAGCGGCACGCCGACCCAGTCGGGCCGGTTGTCGATCTCGTAGCGCAGTTCGTAGAGCGCTTTTTCAAGCTCGAACAGGTCGAGCAGGGCAGACGAGGCGTCGAAGCCGCTGGCGGAGCCGTACAGCCCCGATTCGGCGACCACCTCGCGGTAGGTGTCCAGGAAGCCCTTGCGCACCCGCTGTTCCCACTGACGTGCCGTCGGCGCCAGACGGTCGATGTCGACGACGCTCGGTGACGAGTGGTGCAAGGCCGTGTGGCGCGCGTAATCGAATGAGCGCAGCATGCCCGCGACATCGCGCAGCGGGCTGTGCTTGGCACGCCGCTCTTCCAACGTGCGCTGCGGCTCGCCTTCGAAGTCGATGATCAGGAAGTCGTCGCGGCGGATCAGCACCTGGCCCAAGTGCAGATCCCCATGCAGCCGCGTCTTCAGACCCGCGGGCTGGGCGCCGGAGACCTGGTCGACGCGGCGCGCCAGTGCGTCTCGCGCTCCCAGCACCCGGGTCGCGAGGGTGTCCATCGCCTCGGTCCAGTCGCCGCGGCGCTGTTGCAGCATCGACATCGTGAGGTCGAGTTCACCCCGCACCGCCATCGCCCAGCGCTGCAGGTCGGCGGCCTGCACCGGCTCGGGGTCGAAGGCCGGCGTGCCGGTGCTGTGCGACAGCGCCACGTGCAGTTCACCCACGCGCCGGGCCAGCACCTGCATGCGTTCGACCACGCCGCCTGCGCTGTCCTGCGGGGATTCGCCATCGTCCGCGGCCGGCGCGCTGTGTTCCAGCACCTGCGCCAGCTGGTCGACAGCAAAGGTCCAGGCGTCGCCCTGGTTGGTGACCTGGGCCTGCAGGATCGCAAGCGTCCACACCGTGCCATCGGCCGCGTGGTAGTCGATGTTGCCCGCCACCGGCACGCAATTGGCGTACGCCACCTTGTCGGTCAGGTAGCGACCCATCTCGAGTTCGGGACTGATGCCCGGCTGCAGGCGGCGGTAGGCCTTCAGGAACAGCGTGTCGCCCAGCAGGCTGACGGAATTGCTGCTGGTGGTCAGCCGGTGCACGGTGGTGTCGCCTTCCAGCGCAGCGCCGACCACCTCTGTGAAAGCCTCGGTCGGGCTGAAGTGAATGGCGCCGTTGTCGGTCTTCAGCACCCGCCTGGCGCCGATGTCCTGCACCAGCATGCGGCAGAAGGCCTCGTCGGCCATCGCGTCGGACAGCACGCCCATCTTGGCCTGCTGGCGGATGCGGCTGACCGCCACCGGCGCCAGATGGCGGGTGCGGTCTTCGTCGTCGTCGTCGTAGGCCAGCACCATCGGCAGGAAGTAACGCGATGCGCCTTTCTTGCCGCCGACGGTGTTGTCGGCAATCGCCAGCAGCCAGTCGCCGTCGCGGCGCTGGTCTGCGGTTTGCAGCACCGCCTGGTCGACGATCGCAACCCGGTCCGGGGTTTCGTTCTTGGCCGCATACCAGCGCTGGCGCACCACATAACGCGGCAGCAGATCGCTTTCGAGCAGGTTGCGGGTCTTCTCGGCCAGGCCCATGCGCCAGGGCACGACCTTGCTGCGGAAGAAGCTGTTCCAGTTGTCGAACAGCACCAGCACTGGCAGGTCTTCGGCCGGCAGTTGTTCGGTGTGCCACTTGGGTGGCTCGGCATCGGTCGAGAGCTTGAACCAGAAGAAGCCGTAACTCGGCAACGTCAGCAGGTAGCTGCGGTCGCCGATCGGCGGGAAGCTGTTGCGACCCATCATCTCTACCGGCACCCTGCCGCGCCAGTGCGCCAGGTCCAGCTCCACCGGCTGCGCCACGCGGCTCAGGTTGGACACGCACAGGATCACGTCGTCGTCCTGTTCGCGCACATAGGCCAGGACTTTGCGGTTCCCCGGGTGCAGCATGCGAAAGGCGCCGCGGCCGAAAGCCTGCGAGCTGCCGCGCACCGCCAGCAAGCGGCGCGTCCACGACAGCAGCGATGTCGACTCGCGAGCCTGCGCTTCGACGTTGACAGCCTCGAAGCCGTAGATCGGATCCTGGATCGTCGGCAGGTACATGCGCTGCGGGTCGGCGCGGCTAAAGCCACCGTTGCGGTCGCTGGTCCACTGCATCGGCGTGCGCACGCCGTCGCGGTCACCCAGGAAAATGTTGTCTCCCATGCCGATCTCGTCGCCGTAGTACAGCACCGGGGTGCCCGGCATCGACAGCAGCAGGCTGTTCATCAGCTTGATGCGGTCCTGGTCGTTTTCCAACAGCGGCGCCAGGCGCCTGCGGATGCCCAGATTGATGCGGGCCCGGCTGTCGGCGGCATACATGCTGTACATGTAGTCGCGTTCCTTGCTGGTGACCATCTCGAGGGTCAGCTCGTCGTGGTTGCGCAGGAAGATCGCCCACTGGCAGCTGGCAGGGATGTCGGGGGTCTGCTGCAGGATCTCGACCACCGGGTGGCGGTCTTCCTGGGCGATCGCCATGTACATCCGCGGCATCAGCGGAAAGTGGTACGCCATGTGGCATTCGTCGTCGTCGCCGAAGTATTCGCGCACGTCTTCGGGCCACATGTTGGCTTCGGCCAGCAGCAAGCGGCCGGGGTACTTTTCTTCGACCCGCGCGCGGACCTTCTTGATGACCTCGT
>JBDSMV010000080.1:0-17917 GCA_039915715.1 Rubrivivax sp.
ACCGCGGGGCCGGTGAGCTTCAGAACATCCGGCTCAACGCGAAGGCGCCCCCAGCCCCCCCGCCCCCGCCAAGCCCCGCACCAGCAGCACCCCGCTGCCCACAGCGCCGCCGACGACCCAGAACAACACCGCCGCACCGACCACCGCGCCAGTGGCGCCGAACAGCAGCGGCATCAGGGTGCTGGAGGTGTTCATCGCCATCGACCGCAGCGCCAGGGTTTCGCCATAGCGCTGGTCGGGCGTGACCTGATGCAGCATCGACATCACCATCGGCTGCACGCAACCGAGCGTGACGCCCAGCAGCAGCGCGCACACACCCATCGTCAGCGGGCCCGGCGCCAGCGGGTAGGCCGCGAACACCACACCGCTACCCACCATCGCCGCGCGCAGCACGGTGGTTTCCTTCAAACGGTGGGCGAGTGCAGGGATCACCAGCCGCACCAACGTCACCGACAAGGTGAACGCGCCCAGGATGAGCCCGATCGTGCCAGCATCGAAACCACGGCTGTGGCCGAGCACTGGTACCGCAAACGTGTGCACGTCCCAGCACATCGACAACAGCCAGTTGATCGTCAGCAGCCGTTTCAGCCGCGGCGCCCGCAGCAGATCCCAGGCCTTGCGCCCAGGCACCAGCGGCTGCCCCACCGGCTTCACCCGCGGCACGGTGCGCGCCACCGCCAGCGTCACCAGCGGCAGCAGCAGCAGGAAGACATAGGCGGCGCGATAGCCGTGGGCGTCGATCAAGAAGCCGGCCGCAACCGGGCCCACGACGTTGGAGAACGATGGTGCGATGCCGAGCCAGCTGAAGATGCGCACCCGCTCGACGCTGTCGCGCGCTGTCAGGCCGGCGGTGCGCTGGATCGTCAGCATGCCCATGTTGGCACCGGCCCCAGTGGCTGCCGCCGCCGCGCACAGCAGCAGGAAATGCAAGGGCCCCGACCACACCGTCGACAGCAGCGCCATCACGCACCCGGCCGCGGTGATTCCCGCTGCCAGGTACACCGGCCGGTGGTAGCCGAGCCGGTCGGCAAGCCGCCCGGCCTGCATCGCCAGCAGCACCGGCGCGGCTGCGAACAGAGCAAGCAATAGCCCGACCGACCACGCGCTGTAGCCCTCGTGCAGCATCTGCAGCGGCGCAGCCATGCGCAGGCCCGCCATCGCTGCATGCATGCCCAACTGCCCCACCACCAACGCCAGAAGCACGCGGCGCGATCCGGCCTCGGTCAATGGTGGCTGTGCAGCGGCGGCGGCGGCGCCGTCAGTTGCGAGCGGTTCAGTCATCGTCCGCGGGGTCGGCATCTGCTGCAACTTCAGGCTCGTCTTCCGGCTCGAGCCCGGCCAGCAGTTGCGCGGCCCGGCCTTCGGGCATTGATTCGACACTGCGCAACTGCCGCGTCATCGCGCGACTGCGCACTTCGGCCTGGTCGATGGTGTGGCTGGCTTCCAGCAGCTTCTTGCGCGTTTTTTCCAGCACGTTGCCGAACTTGCCGAACTCGGTCTTGACAGCACCCAGCACCTGCCAGACCTCGGCCGATCGTTTCTCCAGCGCCAGCGTGCGAAAGCCCATCTGCAGGCTGTTCAGCAGCGCCAGCAGCGTGGTGGGGCCAGCCAGCATCACCTTGCATTCGCGCTGCAGGGCTTCGGCCAGACCCGGTCGCCGCAGGGCTTCGGCATAGAGGCCCTCGGTCGGCAGGAACAGGATGCCGAAGTCGGTGGTGTGCGGCGGCGAGACGTACTTGTCGCGGATGCGCCGCGCTTCGATTCGCAGCCGGGTTTCGATCGCCTTGGCCGCGACCTCCATCGCCGGCAGGTCGGCGCGGTCGGACGCGTCCAGCAGACGTTCGTAGTCTTCGCGCGGAAACTTGGCGTCGATCGGCAGCCACAGCGGCTTGGCGGCGTGGCCTTCGGCGTCGCGCCCCGGCAGGCGGATCGCAAACTCGACGCGCTCGTTGCTGTCGGGCACGGTGGCGATGTTGGCGCCGTACTGCTCGGGCGTGAAGACCTGCTCCAGCAACCCCGCCAGTTGCACCTCGCCGAACACACCGCGGGTCTTGACGTTGGTCAGCACCCGGTTCAACGCCCCCACGTCGCTGGCCAGCTTTTGCATTTCGCCCAGACCCTTGTGCACCGATTCGAGCCGGTCGGCGACCTGCTTGAAGCTCTCGCCGAGGCGCTGCTCCAACGTCGCATGCAGCTTCTCGTCGACCGTGGCGCGCATCTGCTCCAGCTTCTTCTCGTTGCCTTCCTGCAACGCTGCGAGCCGCGTGTCGACTGTGTGGCGCACATCGGCCAGACGGCGCTCGTTGGCGTCCGACAGGAGCCGCAGCTGCTCCGTCAGGGTGTCGTTGAAACGTCGCAGCGCGGCGTCGGTTTGTTGCGCGGTAGCCGCCAGCTGCATGCGGAAGCTGTCGATCTGCTCGTTCTGGGTGCGCGCCACGTCACTGCTCTGCGCCAGCAGCATCTGCTGGAAGGTGGCGAGGTCGCTGCGGGTGGTCAGGCCCTGGCGACCGAGTTCGTCGCGCAGGTTGCGTTCGATGCGGTCACTGTGACCCGCTGCCTCGGCATGGCGCGCGCGGTCGCCTGCAGCGCGCACCCACAAGGCGATCAACAGCGCCAGGTTCAGCAACCCGGCGGCAATCAAGGCGGCAAGTGCCGGGACGATCCAATCGTTGACATTGAAGGCCGGCATCACCCGGCATTGTCGCCGCTGTGCGCGGGCCGGCTGCGCCAGATCAGACGCCGAAATCGAGGTGCAGCGGCAAGACTTCGGGGTTGACCGGCGTCGGTGGTGTGCCACCGGTGAGCGCCGCGATCAGGTTGTCGGCGGCCAGCTCGGCCATCGCGCGCCGGGTGGCAACGGAGGCGCTGGCGATGTGCGGAGTCAGCACCACATTCGGAAGCTGCAGCAACGCCGGATGCACCGCAGGCTCGCCTTCGAAGACATCGAGCCCGGCAGCGGCTATCTGCCGTTCACGCAAAGCATCCGCCAGCGCGGCGTCGTCGACGATGCCGCCACGCGCGAGGTGGGTCAGGGTGGCGGTCGGCTTCATCAATGTCAGTTCATCGGCGCCGATCGCGTGGTGCGTCGACGCCGAATACGGCAGTACCAGCACCAGGTGGTCGGAATGCGCCAGCAACTCGGTTTTCGACACCAGCCGGGCCTGCAACGCAGCTTCGACCGGCTCGTCGAGCCGGCTGCGGTTGTGATAGATCACCCGCATGCCGAAGCCGAGCGCCCCACGCCGCGCAATCGCCTGGCCGATGCGGCCCATGCCCAGGATGCCGAGCGTCGTGCCATGCACATCGCTGCCAACCAGCAGATCGTGGCTCCATTTCGACCATCGACCGCTGCGCAAGTAGACCTCGGCTTCGGCCATGCGGCGTGCGGTGGCCATCATCAACGCGAAACCGAAGTCGGCCGTGGTCTCGGTCAGCACATCCGGGGTGTTGGTGGCCAGCACGCCAGCGGCGGTGCAGGCCGCGAGGTCGAAGTTGTTGGTGCCGACCATCATGTTGGCCACCACCCGCAGTTGCGGGCAGGCGGTCAGCAAATCGGCGTCGATGCGTTCGACGCCGAAGGTCATCGCCCCCTGCTTGCCTTGAAGACGCTCGATCAGTTCGTTGCGGCTCAGCACGCGGTCGTCGGTGCTGGCGTCGACTTGGAAGTGCTGCCGAAGCCGCTCGAGCGTCTGCGGGAACACCGCCCGGGCCACCAACACCGACTGTCGCGCGGCCAGCGGGGTGGCGCCGCCCATCGCTAGAACCAGACGAAGGTCATGAAGAAGAACAGCGGCACCAGGATGCCGAAGCTCCAGGCCATGTAGCCGAAGAAGCTCGGCATCTTGATGCCGCGGCTTTCGGCAATCGCCTTGACCATGAAGTTCGGCGCATTGCCGATGTAGCTGTTGGCGCCCATAAACACCGAGCCGGCCGAGATCGCCGCCAGCGTGGCCGCCAGCGTGGTCATCAACATCTGCGGATCACCGCCGGCCAGGTTGAAGAACACCAGATAGGTCGGCGCGTTGTCGAGGAACGAGGACAGCATGCCGCTGAACCAGAAGTAGGCCCATGGCAGCGGTTGCCCATCGGCACCCGTGACGCTGCTCGCGACGGCAGCGAACGGCCCTGCCGCGCCGGCCTTGAGCATCGCCAGCACCGGGATCATCGTCAGAAAGATGCCGATGAAGAGCTTGGCGACCTCTTTCATCGGGTCCCAGGAAAACTGGTTCTTCTCGCGCACGCCGCTCGGGGTGATGGCGAGCGAGACGAACGTCACCGCCACCAGCAGCACATCACGCACCAGCGACTGCAGCTCGACGGCGGTGCCGAGGATGTCGAACGAGATGCCCGGCTTCCAGATGCCGCTCATCAGCACCAGCACCACCACAGCCGCCAAAGGCAGCAGGTTGACGCTGCCTTCGAGCCCGGCCTTGGGGGTGTCAGGCGTGGGGTCGCGGGGCAGAACGCCTTCCTTTTTGTAGTAGTAGCTGTCGATGGCGAAGAAGATTGCCAGCAGCACACCCAGCAGGAACAGCGTCTCCGGGAAGATGTGCTGCGCGGTCCAGAAGAAGCTGATGCCCTTCAGGAAACCGAGGAACAGCGGCGGGTCACCCAACGGGGTCAGGGACCCGCCGGCGTTGCTGACCGTGAAGATGAAGAACACCACCACATGGGCCACGTGCTTGCGGTTGTCGTTGGCGCGGATCAGCGGGCGGATCATCAGCATCGAGGCCCCCGTGGTGCCCATGATGCTGGCCAGCACCGAGCCGATCGCCATGATCGCGACATTGACCGCCGGGCTGCCATGCAGGTTGCCGCGCACGAAGATGCCGCCGGCGGCGGTGAACAGCGCCACCAGCAAGGCGATGAACGGGATGTATTCGGCCAGCAGCGTGTGCACCAGCGCACCACCGGCGGCAGTCGGCCCGAACACCGCTGCAAACGGAAGCAGAAAAGCCAGCGCCCAGAAGGCCGCGACCTTGCCGAAGTGGTGGTGCCAGAACACCGGCGCCGCCAGCGGCATGATGGCGATCGACAGCAACACCCCGGCGAACGGGATGCCCCACCAAGCCGCCAACTGCGAGCCGTCGATCTCGCTGGCCTGCGCCAGCAGGGGCAAGAAAAGCGCCGCAGCCAACGCCAGAGCGCGGGGGATGTTGGCGGTGCAGGAGATGCCGTTCGGCGGTTTGTTCGAAGTGGGGACGCGGGGGCGGGTTCGAGTCATCGGGTTCCTCTCTCTCGCGTCAATCTAATTGAATCGCCGACCCGCCGGTCACAGCAATTACCCCGCGAACGCGCTCACTCGTGAAAGCGGACGAACGACGCCACCGGCTCGCGATCTGTCTGCAGCCGGTTGGCCACCGCGTCCGGGTCGGCATGGCCCAGCGACATGCCGCACACCACCATCTCGTCTTTGGACAGCTCCAGATGGCGCTGGATGATTCGGTGGAACTGCATGAACGCGGCCTGCGGGCAGGTGTCCAGGCCACGGCCCCGGGCCGCCACCATGACGTTCTGCAGGAACATGCCGTAGTCGAGCCAACTGCCTTTTTCCAGCACCCGGTCGATCGTGAACATCAACCCCACCGGCGCGTCGAAAAAAGCGTAGTTGCGACCGTGCTGGGCATGCATCGCGGCCTTGTCGGTCTTGGCGATGTCCAACAGGCCGTACAGATCCCAGCCGACCTTGCGGCGCCGGTCGATGTAGGGGCTGCGCCATTCGGTGGGGTAGTAGGCGTACTCCTCGGTGTGGGTGGCGCGTTCGGCCGGGTCATCGTAGGCAGCCCGGATATCGGCTGCCAATGCGTCCTTGGCGGCGCCGGTCAGCACATGCACCTTCCAGGGCTGGGTGTTGGTGCCCGAAGGCGCGCGCGTCGCCACTTGCAGGATGTCTTCGATGGTTTGGCGCGGCACCGGGGTGGGCAGGAAGCCGCGCACCGAGCGGCGCGAGGTGATGGCGGTGTCGACTGCAGCGGTGGATTCAGCTGTGATGACTGAGGTTGTGGCAGAGGTTGCGGCGGCCGTGGTGGGCGTCATGGTCATCGGGGCGGTTGGTGTGGTGGTGCTCAACATGGTGCTCATGGACCCGATTCTGGGACAGTGCTTGCGGCCCTTGGCGCTCCGCCCGCATCGTCGCGCGGCCAGTCACGCCAGCACTGCAGCGCCAGCTCCAACGTGCGGCGCTGGAGCTCCACCGTGACCGCGATGTCGCGGCCATAGCCGCCGGCCATCGACAGTGCCACCGGAATGCGTCGGCTGCGCAGGGCCTGAAGCACGCGCCGGTCGCGCTCGGCCAGACCTTCGGCGCTGAGCTTGAGCCGCCCCAGGCGGTCGCCTTCGTGCGGGTCGGCACCGGCCAGATAGAACGCGAGGCCCGGCTGAGTGCCGGCGTCGGCATGGCGTTGCCAGACCGTGTCCAGCGCGGTGTCCAGCGCCTGCAGGTAGGCGTCGTCGCCGCAACCATCAGGAAGTTCGACATCGAGATCGCTGCGCTCCTTGCGGAACGGAAAGTTCTTCGCGCCGTGCAGCGACAGCGTCAACACGGTGTCGTCGTCGCTGAAGATCGACGCGCTGCCATTGCCCTGGTGCACGTCCAGGTCGATCACCAGCACCCGCAGCAGGTGGCGCCGATGCGGGCCGCTGCGGCGGTGCCATTCGGCCTGCATCAGCCGCGAGGCCACCGCCACGTCGTTGAAGACGCAATAGCCGGACCCCTTGTGTGCAGACGCATGGTGGGTGCCGCCGGCCAGATTGGCCGCCACCCCTTCGCCGACGCCGGTGCCGAACAGCGCCGCACGCGCAGCCTGGATCGTGGCGCCGACCGAGCGCCGCGACCGCTCGACCATGCGTTCCGACCAGGGGAAGCCGATCTCGCGCTGCTGCGCCGCCGAGGTGGTGCCATCAACAACGGCAGTGATCCACGCTGGATCGTGCGCCAGCGCGAGTTCGCCGTCGGTGGCGGGCGCGGCCTCGGTGATCCGCACTCCGGGCAGGGTGCGCGTCACCGCCTCGCGCAGCAGACGGTACTTGGGCATCGGGAAGCTGTGCCCCTCTGGCAGCGGCAGCACGAACTGGTCGGAGTGGAAGGCCTGCACGCGCCGATTCTAGAAAACCCACCCTAGATTTGCTGCGTTGCAGCAAAAGCGCTTGCAATGTCCCGGGAGAACCCTATACTTGCGTTCATGTTGCAGCGCAGCAATGCACCGCAGGCGATCCACCCGGACGCTCTGGCAGATGGACCCGGCGCAGCGACAGTTTCATTCACACACTGAGCTACAGACGGAGACCCGACATGACCAACACCCCTTTTACCGCTGAACAGATGATGGCTGCCCACAAGGCCAACCTCGACACCCTCTTCGGCCTGACCACCAAGGCATTCGAAGGCTTTGAAAAGCTGATGGAGCTGAACGTGCAGGTCGCCAAGACCTCGATGGCCGAAGTGGCCGAAACCACCCAGGCCGCCCTGTCGGTCAAGGACGGTCAGGAACTGCTGGCGCTGCAAGCCGGCCTGATGCAACCCGCCGCCGAGAAAGCCGCTGCCTACAGCCGTCATGTCTACGACATCATGGCCGGCACGCAAGCCGAAGTCGCCAAGGTTGCCGAAGGCAAGCTGAGCGAAGGCCAGAAGCAAGTGATGGCGATGGTCGACAGCGCCACCAAGAACGCGCCGGTCGGCAGCGAGAACGCAGTCGCGATGATGAAGACTGCCGTGGCCGCCGCCAACAGCGCCTACGAGAGCATCAACAAGGCCACCAAGCAGGCCACCGAAGTGGCAGAAGCCAACTTCAACGCGATGAGCCAGTCGGCTGTCAAGGCTTCGCAGAGCGCCACCGCCCGCGCCCGCAAGACCGCCTGAAGCGGCTCTGACACCGGCCAGCCGGTGTCGAGCCAGGCACGGTGACCCGCGCATGCAGGTCGCCTGATCCAAGAAAGACCCGTTCGTTCTGAACGGGTCTTTTTTCTTGGGCGCTCGATTCCTCGGCGCCTGGTTCCTGAGCATCGGACACAGCCGACGCGCCGGCTCCGTTAATGCATCGCCAGCGCCAGCTTGGCCCGCAGTTCCGGCAGCATGCGTGTGGCAGCGGCGCGACCGGCCTGGATGGCGCGCAGCCGGGCTGTGAAGTCGGCACTGGTGACTCCATTCAAGAGGGGCCGCACGACGATGTCGGCGTCCTTCAACTCGAGCTGGTTGATGCTGCGCCCCATGATCGCGAAGGTCTGCAGCAGCATCGAGAACACATCGCCGGTGGGGCTGCCGTCGGGCGGCGAGGTGATGTCGACCGCGATCACCACCTCGGCGCCCATCTGGCGCGCGTAACGCACCGGCACCGGCGACACCAACCCGCCATCGACATACTCGCGGCTGCCGATGCGCACCGGTTGAAACACCGCCGGCACCGCACTGCTGGCCCGCACCGCAACCCCCGTGTCACCGCGCTGGAACAGCACCCCGACGCCGCTGTCCAGATCGGTGGCAACGATGCCCAGCGGCAGCGCCATCTGCTCGATGGTCTTGCCGCGGACCTGTTCGCGCACATAGCGCGCCAGTGCCTCGCCGCGGATCAGACCGCGGGTCGGGAACGACCAGTCACTGATGCCGCCTTCGTCCAGCGTCTGCGCCAGCGACACCATCTGCTGCCCGCTCTGCCCCGACGCATAGAGCGCGGCCACCAGGCTGCCCGCCGACGTGCCCACCACCAGATCGGGCTTGATGCCGGCTTCTTCCAGCACCTGGATCACGCCGATGTGCGCGAAGCCGCGCGCCGCGCCGCCGCCGAGCGCCAGACCGATGCGGGGCGGCCGCAGCGGCGGCAATGGAATCACCACGTTCTTGATCGGCGGCACCAGCACCACCAGGTCGACTGGCGGCTTGGACGGCGCGGTCTGGCAGGAGGTCAGCAACGCGGCTGCAGCCAGCAACCCCGCGCAAAGCAGGCTGCGTGCAGCTGGCATCTGTCTCTTCATTCAACTGATTCTAGAAAGCAGCCCAGGCGTCGCACACCTGGCTTATTCGCCAGCCGAATAAGCAATGCACTTCTCTGTTGTTCGTGGGATTGCCATCGTTCCCTAGAGTCCCCACCAGGGCGCCGTTGATGGATGCGCGCAGCCCTTCCGACTTCAACAGAAAGCGTTTTGTGGATCCATTGGCAGTGGCAAGCGGTTTTGGCGTCGGTGCCATCGTCGGGTTGACGGGCGTCGGTGGCGGCTCGTTGATGACGCCGCTGCTGATGGGCGTCTTCAAGCTGCATCCGGCAGTGGCCATTGGCACCGACCTGTGGTTTGCGGGTGTCACCAAGTCGAGCGGCGCCTGGGCGCACCACCGGCTGGGCCATGTCGACGTGCGCATCACTGGGCTTCTGCTGACGGGTAGCCTGCCGGCCGCGATGGTCGTTGTGGTCCTGATGCACCAGACCGGGTTGATCCCGCAGTGGGCCAACGGACTGACTGTCGGGCTGGGCATCGCGCTGCTGCTGACCGCGCTGTCCGTGGCCTGCCGCAGCGCCTGGCATGCGGTCGGGATGCGGCTGGAGCGTTGGCTGCCGGCGCGCCACAAGCCGACGCTGACGGTGGCTGCTGGAGCCCTGCTGGGGGTGCTGGTGGCGCTGACATCGATCGGCGCCGGCGCCCTCGGTGCCACGTTGATCCTGCTGCTGCACCCGCGCCTGCCGCCGCAACGGCTGGTGGGCACCGACATTGCGCACGCCGTGCCGCTGACGCTGGTCGCGGGCATCGGCCACGCCACCTTGGGCCATGTCGACTGGAGCTTGCTGGCGGCGCTGCTGGTGGGATCGCTGCCGGGCATCTGGGTCGGCGCACGCCTGACGCGGTTGCTGCCCGAAACGCTGGTCCGCGCGACGTTGTGCCTTTCGCTGGTCGGCGCCGGTTTCAAAGTCTTGATTTGAGATAACTAGACAAATGTACGCATACACCGAGTTCGACCGCCGCTTCGTGCGCACCCGCGCGGCTCAGTTCCGCGACCAGTTGCAGCGCCATCTGGCCGGTGAGCTGCAAGAAGATGATTTCAAGCCGCTGCGCCTGCAGAACGGCTGGTATGTGCAGCGCCATGCGCCGATGCTGCGGGTGGCGGTGCCCTATGGTGAGCTGGCGAGCCGCCAGTTGCGGATGCTGGCGCGCATTGCCCGCGAGTTCGATCGGCAGGACGAGGGCGGGCCGTCCGAGCGCGGTGGCTTCGGCCACTTCACCACCCGCCAGAACCTGCAGTTCAACTGGATCCCGTTGCACCGTGGTGCCGACGTGATGGACCTGCTGGCTCAGGTCGACATGCATGGCATCCAGACCAGCGGCAACTGCATTCGCAACATCACCAGCGACGCCCTGGCAGGCATTGCACCCGATGAAGAGGTCGACCCACGACCGTACTGCGAGATCCTGCGCCAGTGGAGCACGTTGCACCCGGAATTCGCCTTCCTGCCGCGCAAGTTCAAGCTCGCGGTGTCGGGCGCACGCGAGGACCGCGCCGCCACCGCCTGGCACGACATCGGCCTGACGCTGCACCGCAATGCGGTCGGTGATGTCGGCTTCAGGGTGGCTGTAGGGGGTGGCATGGGCCGCACGCCGGTAGTGGCCACGCCGATCGCCGCATTCGTTCCGTGGGCGCAGATCCTCATCTACATCGAAGCCATCGTGAGGGTCTACAACCTGTACGGCCGGCGCGACAACCTCTTCAAGGCGCGCATCAAGATCCTGGTCAAAGCCGAAGGCCAGCGCTTCGTCGATGCCGTCAACCGCGAGTTCGACGCCCTGGTGGCCGACCCGGCGACATCGTTCATCGACGAATCGGAATTGGCCCGCATCGCAGCGTCGTTCGTGACCCCGGTCCAGGCCATCGACCGCGCGGTCTCGCTGGCGCCACCGGTCGACCCCCTGCCCGCCTACAGCCGCTGGCAGGCTCGCAACGTGCATGCGCATCGGCTGGCCGGCTACCGTGCGGTGACGCTGTCGCTCAAGCGCGCCGGGCTGCCACCCGGCGATGTCACAGCAGCGCAGATGGAGGGTGCCGCCGATCTGGCCGACCGCTTCAGCCAGGGCGAACTGCGGGTCACGCACGAGCAGAACCTGCTGCTGCCGTGGGTGCGTGAATCCGACCTGCGCGCGCTGTGGCTGGCCGCCCGCGAAGACGGCTTCGCGAGCCCGAACATCGGCTTGCTGACCGACATGATCGCCTGCCCCGGCGGCGACCTGTGCGCACTGGCCAATGCGCGCTCGATCCCGATCGCCGCCGCACTGACCGAGCGCTTCGCCGACCTGGACGAACAGCACGACATCGGCGACATCGACCTCCACATCAGCGGCTGCATCAACAGTTGCGGCCACCACCACAGCGGCCACATCGGCATCCTCGGTGTCGACAAGGACGGCAGCGAGTGGTACCAGATCAGTGTCGGCGGTGCCGACGGCAGCCAGCTGTCGGGCGATGCGGTCGCGGGCAAGGCGATCGGTCCGGCCTTCGCTGCCGACGAGGTGCCCGACGCCATCGAAGCCGTGATCGGCACCTACCTGCAAGAGCGCCAGGCCAGCGAACGCTTCATCGACACCGCCCGCCGACTGGGCACGCTGCCGTTTCGTCAGGCCGCCGATGCGGTGCGCGGCACCACCGCCGCGTCCAATCACGTCGGCGCCTGAAAGCGCTCGAAAGGAAGCCGCATGGAGTTCATCGACAACAGCACCCAGCTGCCCGAAGACACGCTGGTAATGGACAACCAGGCCGACGTGATCGCGCGCGCTGACGAGGCTCGCAGCGCACACGCCATCGCGCTGCAGTTCCCGAAATGGACCGACGGCCGCGCCTATTCGCAGGCGGTGCTGCTGCGGGCTCGCGTGCGCTACGGGGGCCGCCTGATCGCCAGCGGCGAGGTGCTGGCCGACATGCTGCCGCTGTTGCAGCGCTGCGGCTTCGACGCGGTGCAGATGCGAGCCGACCAAAACCCCGAAACCGCGCTGCGGACGTTGGGCGTGTTCGATCACGGCCACCTTCAAGACCCATTTCGAACCCCGCTGCACTACCAGGCGTCGGCCAGCGAGCGCCGGGCCGCCGAGCCGCTGCCAGCCACTGCACCGTCTGCAGGGGGCAGCCGATGATGTTGTCGGCGATTGAGTTGCATGCGCAATGGCGACCGGGCTTCGAGGGGCGCGTGGCGCAAGCCGCGCAGTGCCTGCGCGAGGTTTCGCATGCGCACCCCGGCAAGGTGGTGTTGATGACCAGTCTGGGCGCTGAAGACATGGTGGTCACCGACCTGATCGTGCGGCTCGGGTTGCCGATTCCACTGGCCACCTTGCAGACCGGCCGCTTGCATGCCGAAACACTGGCGCTGATCCCCCGCATCGAAGCGCATTACGGGCTGACCGTCGAGCGCTGGCTGCCGCAGGCTGAAGCGGTGCTGCACTTCGTTGCGCGCCATGGCGAGATGGCGATGCGCGACAGCGTGGCGCTGCGCAAGGGCTGCTGCGCGCTTCGCAAGCTGGAGCCGCTGGCGCGCGCGCTGGCCGGCCGCACCGCCTGGGTCACCGGTCTACGGCGCGAGCAATCCACCACCCGCGCCCAACTGCCACTTAGCGCAACCGATGACGGCGGGCGCACCAAGCTCAGCCCGCTGGCCGACTGGCAGTGGGCTGATGTCTGGCACTACATCGCGCAGCACCGGGTGCCCACCAACGCCCTGCACGACGCCCACTACCCGAGCATCGGCTGCGAGCCCTGCACCCGCGCCGTTTCGCTGGGTGAAGACCCGCGCTCGGGACGCTGGTGGTGGGAGAACGAAGCTGCCAAGGAGTGCGGCCTGCACGCCCGACCCTACCCGAGAGCCCACGCATGAACGCACCCCTGTCGCCGAACCAACTGCTGCCGCGCTTCGACCACGCGCATCTGAACGGTCTGGAAGAAGAGGCGATCTTCATCCTGAGAGAAGTCGCCGCCAGCTTCGAACGCCCGGCACTGATGTTCTCCGGCGGCAAGGACTCCTGCGTGCTCTTGCGCCTGGCAGAGAAGGCGTTCAAGCACCGGGACGGCAGCGGCGGCTTCCAGGGCCGGCTGCCGTTCCCGCTGCTGCATGTCGACACCGGCCACAACTTCCCGGAAGTGATGCAGTTTCGCGATCGGGTGGTCGAAGACAGCGGCGAAAGGCTGCTGATCGGCAGCGTCGACGACGCCATCCGACGTGGCACGGTGCGCCTGGCTCGCCCTGATGAATCGCGCAATGGTCACCAGACGGTAGCGTTGCTGGAAGCGGTGGAACAGCACCGCTTCGACTGTCTGATCGGCGGCGCGCGGCGCGACGAAGAAAAGGCGCGCGCCAAGGAACGCATCTTCAGCCACCGCGACAGCTTCGGCCAGTGGCATCCGAAGGCGCAGCGGCCGGAGTTGTGGACGCTGTTTAACACCCGCATCAAACCGGGCGAACACTTCCGCGCCTTCCCGATCAGCAACTGGACCGAGCTGGATGTGTGGCTGTACCTGGCGCGTGAACACGTTCCGCTGCCGAGCCTTTACTACAGCCACTTGCGCGACGTGGTGCGCCGCAAGGGTCTGCTGGTGCCGGTGACGCCGGTGACACCGCCGCGATCCGGCGAGGGGGTCGAAACGCTGGCGGTGCGTTTTCGCACCGTGGGCGACATGACCTGCACCTGCCCGGTCGAAAGCGACGCCGCCACTGCGGCCGAGATCGCCGCCGAAACCGTGGGCCTGACCGTCAGCGAACGTGGCGCCACCCGCATGGACGACCGCAGTTCCGATGCCGCGATGGAGCGGCGCAAGAAAGAGGGGTACTTCTGATGGCTGCCGTGTTCGAAACCCGTTTTGCAGAGGCGGCCGACGCCATCGCCAACGCCAACGCCTACGCCAATGCCAATGCCAATGCCAACGCCGACCCTGATTTCAGCTTCGGCACCCCGGTTGACCGTCCCATCCCAAGGGCTGCCCTGCGCTTCCTCACCGCCGGCAGCGTCGACGACGGCAAGAGCACCCTGATCGGCCGCTTGCTGCACGACAGCCGCGCGATCCTGGCCGATCAGCTGGAACATTTGCAGGCTCGAGCCGCCGGGCAACCGATCGACCTGTCGCTGTTGACCGACGGGCTGGAAGCCGAGCGCGAACAGGGCATCACGATCGATGTCGCCTGGCGCTACTTCGCCACACCGGCGCGCAAATTCATCATCGCCGACGCACCGGGGCACGAGCAGTACACCCGCAACATGGTGACCGCGGCAGCGGGCAGCGACGCCGCGGTGGTGCTGGTCGACATCACCAAGCTCGACCTGGCGGCGCACCCGGTGCAGCTGCTGCCGCAGACGCGGCGCCACAGCCTGCTGGCGCAACTGCTGCGGGTGCCGAGCATCGTCTTCGCAGTCAACAAGATCGACGCCATGGCCGAGCCCGGCCCTGCGTTCGTTGCGGTCGAGCACGCGCTGCGCGCCTTTGCGGCCAATGCGGGGTTCGAGGTCGCGGGTGTGATCCCCGTGTCGGCGTTGCGCGGCGACAACGTCACGCAGCCCCTGGATGTGCCCTGGTACCGCGGGCCGAGCCTGCTGCAGCGGCTGCATCAATTGCCGACCACGGGCGAGCTCATCGACGCGCCTTTCAGCCTGCCGGTTCAGCATGTGACGCGCGAAGGCGCTGTCGTCGGCGCCCAGCACCGGGTGATCTGGGGCCGCACTGCGCAGGGTCGGGTTGCGGTCGGCGACTGGGTGCAGGTCTCTCCGGGCGGCCAGGGCGCGCAGGTGGCCGCCTTGCGACACGCCGCCAGTGAAGTTGAGGCCGCGCAGGCGGGGCAGTCGGTCGGGGTGGTGCTGGACCGTCACCTCGATGTCTCGCGTGGCGACTGGCTGGCCGCACCCGACACCCTGCATGCCGTACCGCAGTTCAGCGCCACGCTGGCGTGGCTGGACACCGAAGCCGCTGTGCCGGGGCGCAAGTACTGGTTGCGCCATGGCAATCGCTGGGTAATGGCGCGGCTCGCGGCCATCCAGAGCCGGCTCGACATCCATGACCTGCAGCCTCATCCCGCCGACACGCTGCGGGTCAACGACATCGGGCATGTGCGACTGGACCTGCAGCAACCGCTGCCGCTGGCACCTTATGCGCAGAACCGGGTCGGCGGCGCACTGATCGTTGTCGACCCCGCCAGCCACCGCACCAGCGGCGCGCTGCTGGTGCGGCACACCGCGACAACATCATGACCGGCCGCGTGGTCTTCATCGGCGCCGGGCCAGGCGCCGCCGATCTCATCACCGTGCGGGGTGCCCGCCTGCTGGCGCAGGCCGATGTGGTGCTGTTCGACGCATTGACCGACCCGCTGCTGCGTCAGCACGCACCCGATGCGACCTGGATCGATGTCGGCAAGCGCGGGTTCCGCTGCGAGTCAACCGGTCAGCCGCGCATCGACGCACTGCTGGTGCAGATGGCCCATGCGCATGGGCTGGTGGTGCGCTTGAAAGGTGGCGACCCGAGCGTCTTCGGCCGCCTGGAAGAAGAGTTGCAAGCGCTCGGTGCAGCCGGTATCGACTGCGAGGTGGTGCCGGGCATCACGGCCGCCATTGCTGCTGCGGCCGATACCCATCGCCCGCTGACCCGCCGCGGCCGCGGGCGCAGTGTCAGCCTGACCACGGCGATGACTCGAGGCGGCCTACTGCCATCGCAGTCGCAGTCGGTCGCAGGCAGCGCTGCACCCCATGCCGACACCGAGGTCTACTACATGGCCGGGCGCCAGCTCTCTCGCCTGGGACGCGCCCTGCGCACGGCCGGGTGGCCCGACGACACCCCGGTGTGCGTGGTGTCGCGCGCCGGCTGGCCCGACATGCAATTCAGCGACCACCGACTCGACGACCTGGCTGCAGCCGCGGTGCTGCATGGCGGGCGCCCGACCGTCGTGACGCTCGGTGCGGGTGCCGAACCCGTGGGTGCCGCAACCGAACGGCCCGGACCCGACTGCGTGGCCAAGCGGGCTGACATGGCCATTGCCGTGGCTGCTGTCACCACCCTGACCTCACCGTAAACTCAGGGTTAACGGCAAGCGCCAACCCTGCGAATCCTTACAGCAACCGAGCCCTCCATGACCCACGTCGTTCTCGAATCCTGCATCCGCTGCAAGTACACCGACTGCGTCGATGTCTGCCCGGTGGACTGCTTTCGCGAGGGTCCCAACATGCTGGTGATCGACCCCGATGAGTGCATCGATTGCGCGGTCTGCATTCCCGAATGCCCGGTCAACGCGATCCTGCCCGAGGAAGACGTGCCCACCGAGCAGCTGGCGTTTCTGAAGCTGAATGCCGAGTTGTCGCGCAAGTGGCCCAGCATCACCAAGCGCAAGGCCCCGCCGGCCGATGCCGACGAGTGGAAGGACAAGACCGACAAGCTCGACCAGTTGGTGCGCTGAAGCCACGAACGAAGCTGCTGCCAATGCAGCACCCGAAGTTGCAACCCCATTGCCGATGAACCCGCAAGTCGATTCCGCCGTCATTGACCCTGAAAGCCCCGCCACCGTGCACCCGCATGACGGCCCGCATGGCAACCCGCACAACGGTCCGATCGAAACCGATGCGGTGATCGTCGGTGCCGGGCCTGTGGGTTTGTTTCAGGTTTTCGAGCTCGGCCTGCTCGAGATCAAGGCTCACATCATCGATTCGCTGGCTTACCCCGGCGGCCAGTGCATCGAGCTCTATCCCGACAAGCCGATCTACGACATCCCGGCCGTGCCGTTGTGCACCGGCAAAGAGCTGACCGACAGCCTGCTCAAGCAGATCGAACCCTTCGGTGCCACCTTCCATCTGGGGCAGGAGGTCACGCTGGTTCAAAAGCAGGACGACGGCCGCTTCCGCGTCGAAACCTCCAAAGGCACGCGGTTCCTGACCAAGACGATCATCATCGCCGGCGGGGTCGGCTCGTTTCAGCCGCGCACCTTGAAGGTCGACGGCATCGAGCGCTTCGACGACAGCCAGCTGTTCTACCGCGTGCGCAGCCCGGCGCAGTTCGCGGGCAAGCAACTGGTGATCGTCGGCGGCGGCGATTCGGCACTCGACTGGGCGTTGAACTTTGCGCAAGCCGGGCCGAACAAGGCCGAGAGCGTGATCCTGCTGCACCGCCGCGATGTGTTCCGCGCGGCACCGGCCAGCGTCGCCAAGATGCGCGAGTTGTGCGACGCTTACGAGATGCAGTTGATGGTCGGTCAGGTCAACGGCTTCGAGGAAGAAGGCGGCCGGTTGGCGCGGCTGAAGGTGGCCGGTGCCGATGGCGTCACACGGGTGATGCCGCTCGACATGCTGCTGGTGTTCTTCGGCTTGAGCCCGAAGTTGGGGCCGATCGCCGAATGGGGCCTGGGGCTCGAGCGCAAACAGATCGTCGTCGACACCGAGAAGTTTCAGACCACGGTGCCCGGCATCTTTGCAGTTGGCGACATCAACACCTACCCGGGCAAGAAGAAGCTGATCCTGTCGGGCTTTCATGAAGCCGCACTGGCCGCCTTCGGTGCGGCACCGATCGTGTTTCCCGACAAGCGCATCCTGCTGCAGTACACGACCACCAGTCCGAAACTGCACAAGGTGCTTGGGGTGGAGTCGCCGGTCTTCGATTGATGGGCCCCCAGGCTTGCCCCTGCGGGTCTTCGCCACCCCCCGAGGGGGCCGGGCCGCCTTGGGAGCGGCCCGGCGCCGGCCCGGCCCGCACGACGAACGTCGAACGTTGAACGTTGAACCACCTCGGCCCGCCTTGCGCGGGCCGCGTTGTTTCTGGCACACCCTTGTTGGGTTCGGGCCTGACCGTGCACCGATAATTCGAGCGCGCTGCAGACCGCTGCAGCGCATCCGCTGGGGGTGTTGGCACCGATGTTCGGGTGCCGACTGAGAAAGTCCCTTTGAACCTGATTGAGGTAATCCTCGCGCAGGGAAGCAGTCTCGAGAAAGCCGG
>JBDSMV010000122.1:0-3021 GCA_039915715.1 Rubrivivax sp.
CGCGCGGTGAACGGCGCGGAGGGCAACCGAGCGACCACGCAACCCCGCAACCGCATAGAGTAGAGCCGTGGATCCGGCTCCGCCGGTCCGCTGGCGAACGCCCCCCTGGGGGGCAGCGAGCGCCAGCGAGCGTGGGGGCCGACATCCCGCGGCTTCGCCGGACCGCAGGCGGAGCGCCCCCTCGGGGGGCAGAGAGCGCCAGCGAGCGTGGGGGCATTAAATCACCACCTTCTTGTCGCGCAGGAACCCGTCGACCAGCGACAGCCGGATCACCGGATCGTCCAGCTCCATCAGCTTCTGCTTGGCTGCAATGGACACCGGCAACAGTTCGCACCAGCGGTTGGCGACCCAGCCGGCTTCATCGAGCCGGTGCGGTTCGCTGAATGGGGCCCTGTCCTGTTGCTGCAGCTTCTGGATCGCTTCAGCGAGAGTCGACACGGTCTGCAGCATCGCCGGGCCCGGCGGACGCAGCGGGTCGGGAGCGATCGGACTCACAACGGCTTCCCAGAGGCCGTTCGGCCGCTGAGTAGCCGGCTCCTGAAGCCGAAAACGGGCACCACCCTGGCATTGCACCAGCAGGATGCCAGGCTGCTGTGCGTCGACTTCGGCAATGTGGGCGAACACGCCGACATTCTCGACGTGCAGCGGCGCCTCGCTGCGGCCCACCTCACGCCGTTCATGCCCTTCGCGCAGGCACACCACGCCGAAGGGTGCGCTGTTGCGCATGCAGTCGCCCATCAGGTCGAGATAGCGCGCCTCGAACACTCTGAGGCTCAGGCTGGCATCCGGGAACAGCACCAGACCCAGAGGAAACAGCGGCAACTTCTGGGTCTGGTTCATGCGAGTTCGCGCTTTCCCGTTCGCTGCACGCTCATTCCCGACCGTCGAGTTCACGGTGACGCACCAGCGTCGCCGAACGGCTGCGGAACTGAGCCGCCAACCATTCGGCCGCGAACACTGACCGGTGCTGGCCGCCGGTGCACCCCATCGCCACCGTCAGATAGCTGCGGTGATCGTCTTCGAAGGCTGGCAGCCAGCGCTGCAAAAAGGCGCGGATCTGGCCCAGCATCTCCAACACCTCGGGCTTGTTCTGCAGGAAGCTTCGCACCGCCGCGTCGCGCCCGTTCTGCAAGCGAAGCTCGGGCACGTAGTGGGGGTTCGGCAGCACCCGCAGGTCGAACACATAGTCGGCGTCCAGTGGCACGCCGTACTTGAAAGCGAAGGACTCGAACACCAGCGTCAGCGCCGACTCGCGCGCGCCCACCAGCGAACGCACCCAGCTGCGCAGCAGAGCCGGACGCAACTGGCTGGTGTCGATGACGGTGGAACCCTGGCGCAGGTCGGCGAGCAGCGCGCGTTCCAGGTCGATGGCCTCGAACAGCGCCACGGCTCCGTCACCATCGCCAGGCGGCGCCGAAGACAAAGGATGCGGGCGCCGCGATTCGGAGAAGCGCCGCACCAGCGCGTCGGTGGTGGCGTCGAGAAAGATCGGCCGCACCCGCAGGCCGTCGGCGCGCAACTGCTCGATCAACGGCGGCAGCAGCGGCAGTGACGATGCAGTGCGCACATCCACCGCGACCGCAATGCGGTGCGAACGCCGCTGCACTTCCAGGCGCACGAAGTCGCGCAGCAACTCGGGTGGCAAGTTGTCGACGCAGAAGTAGCCGGCGTCTTCCAGCGCATGCAGCGCCACCGACTTGCCCGAGCCGGAGATGCCGGTCACCAGGATGACTTCGTCCGGGTGCCCGTCGTCGAGCGGAATCCATTGCGTCATGCGGCCCTCTTCACTTCTGCAGATCCTGCGCCGGCTGCAGCCCCAGCAAGGTCTGGGCATGCGCCATGCCCGAGAGGCGTTCGCCACCCAGCATGCGAGCGATTTCGGTTACCCGTGCCACGCCTTCCACCGGCACCACCTGCGAGACGGTGCGGCTGCCCTGAAGCGCTTTCGACACCACGAAATGCCCATCAGCGCAGGCCGCGACTTGCGCCAGATGCGTCACCGCCAGCACCTGGCAGCTGCGCCCCAGCTGCTTCATCAAACGGCCCACGCTGTCGGCCACGGTGCCGCCCACGCCGGCATCGATCTCGTCGAAGATCAGCGTCGGCACCCCCACCGCGCCGCTGTCGGCTACCGCGTCCGACGGTGCGTCTGCAGCGCGGGCGTTGCCGGTCGCACCGCCCGTCGTCTCGATCGCCGTCCTGACCGCGGTCGTGACAGCGATCGCCAGCGCCAGACGCGACAGCTCACCGCCAGACGCCACCTTCGCCAGCGCCCGCGGGGTGCTGCCGGCATGCCCGGCCACGCGCAATTCCATCGCCTCAAGTCCCCATGACTGCGGTTCGTCCTGCGGCAACAACGCGATCTCGAACCGCCCGCCCGACATGCCCAACTGCTGCATGGCCTGGGTCACAGCATCGGCGAGTTTCGGTGCGGTCGTGCGGCGTTGTGCCGACAACGCATCGGCATGGCGCTGCCAGTCGGCCAGGGTGCTGGCCACTTTTTGTTGCAGCACGTCGAGGTCGGTGGCTGCGTCGAGTGCCGCCAACTGGTCCTTCCAGCCCGCCAGCAACTCCGGCAGGTCGGCCGCGCTGCGGCGATGGCGACGCGCCAGCGACACCCAGACGCCGATGCGGTCGTCCAGTTCAGTCAGCCGACCCGGATCAGGCTCGGCGTGGCCGAGGTAGGCGCGCAGCGTGTGGGCGGCATCGTCGAGCTGGGCTTGTGCGCTGCGCAGCGCGTCGGCCACCGGCGCCAAGGCGGCGTCGAAGCGCTGCACTTCGTCCAGCGCGTGGATGGCCCGCGTGCACAGGACGACAGCGCTGGTGTCGTCGTCGGCCAGCACCTGAAGCGCGCTGCGGGAGTTGTCGAGCAGCGCCTGGCCATGGGCCAGACGCTGGTGCTCGGCGTTCAAGCGCTCCCACTCGTCGGCTTCGGGCGCCAGCTTGTCGACTTCGGCAATCTGCCAGGCCAATCGATCGCGCTCGCTTTGCGCTTGTTCGGACCTGCCTTGTGCGGCTTCC
>JBDSMV010000261.1:0-11300 GCA_039915715.1 Rubrivivax sp.
GTTCATGGCGGCCCGCGATGTCGACACGGTGTTTCGCATCGACCTGCAGCGCTTGTTGGTGACAGCAGCATGGCCGACCCCCGGCTGCGGCCAAACCAACAGCCTGGCCATGGATGCAGCGAACAGCCGCTTGTTGCTGGGGTGCCGCGGGCGCGGTGCGGTCAAGCCGACCTTCGCGGTGATGGACGCGTCCGACGGTGCCATGGTCTACACCAGCGAGATCGGCGCCGGCAACGACGGCCTCATCTACGATCGCGAACTGAAGCGGGTCTTTTTGTCCAATGGCGTCCAGGCCGTGCTGAATGTATTCGAGCAGGTCGATGCCAATGTCTACAAACCGCTGGAAGCGCTGGGCACACGCGCCAACGTGCGCACCATCGCCATGCACTCGCGCAGCAAGAAGATCTACTCGTTCACCGCGCAAGGCAGCGCCGATTACTCCAAACCGGTGCTGAGCAGCGTGTCGCCGTTCTACGCCAACACCTTCTTTTCCGGCAGTTTCATGCTGCTGACCATTGCGCGCCGACCCTGATCTGCACCGGGCTTCAGCGCCCTTGTCCACTTGCAACCGCCATGCGTGTCCTGCTTGTCGAGGATGAAAAAGAACTGGCCGTCTGGCTGTCCATTGCGTTGGCGCAGAGCGGCTTCACCGTCGAGTGGGCGGCCGACGGGTTGATGGCCGACAACTTGCTGGCGTGTGAAGACTTCGATGCTGTCGTCCTCGACCTGGGCCTGCCGGCCAAGAGCGGGCACGGCGTCTTGGCCACCCTGCGTGCCGCCGACAACCGGGTGCCGGTGCTGGTGCTGACGGCTCGCGATTCGGTCGACGAACGTGTCTCTACCCTGAACAAGGGTGCCGACGACTTTCTGGCCAAACCATTCGCATTGGCCGAACTCGAGGCGCGCTTGATGGCCCTGGTCCGGCGCAGCCGCGGCCGTGAGCATTCGCGTCTGAGTTGCGGCCCGTTGCTGTTCGATCCGAATGCAAAACAGTTTCTGCTGTCCGATGTGCCGCTGGCGCTAACCCCGCGCGAGTACGCGTTGCTGAGCGCCTTGATCGTTCGCGGTGGCGAGCCGATCTCCAAGGTCCATCTGCTGGACCGGGTGTTCCCAGCCGGCAACGATGTCGGCACCGACGCCATCGAAGTGCTGATCTACCGACTGCGCAAGAAGCTCGGCGGCGGCGGTGTCACGATCGTGACGCAACGCGGCTTCGGTTACTGCCTGGAAGCCGACACCGACTGCCGTGAAGTCCGTTAAGTGGACGCTGCTGGCCCTGCTGCTGCCGTCGTGGGTGGTGCTGACCTGCGGCCAGCTGTGGCTGCGAAACCAGGAACTGCGCCATGCCGCGAACGCGGCCTACGACCGCTCGCTGGCGGGTGCCATCAAGGGCATCGACGCCGGCGTTTCGACCGCCAGCGGGGGGCTGGCGGTGGAGCTGCCATACCAGATGCTGGAGGTGTTTCAACTCACCGCCAATGGCAAGGTGTCCTACCGCATCAGCACCGATGACGGGTTGGTGACACTGGGCAATGCCGACCTGCCCGCACCCCCGCAGCCGTTGACACCGGGTGTGCCGCAGTTCTACGACGCCGACTACTTCATGGAGCCGGTGCGCATCGGCGCCTATCTGCGCCCGCTGGACCGGCCGCTGTATGGCACCGACGCGCACAACGTGATGATCCAGGTGGCCGAGTCCACCCAGTCGCGATCGACCTTCGTCGCTGCGTTGCTGCGTCAGGGCGCGCTGCTGGATGTCGGGTTGATGTTCACGATGGCGGCATTGATGACCGCGGTCGTGATGTATGCCTTGCGGCCGCTCCTGATCCTGCGCAGCCAGGTGCTCAGGCGCGCCGATGAAGACCTGGCGCCGATCGATCCCACCGACGTGCCCAAGGAGGTGCGCCCGCTGGTCGAGGCCATCAACCACCACCTGCTGCGCTGGATCAGCCTGGGGCGCACGCAGACGCAGTTTCTGGAAGACGCTTCGCATCAGTTGCGAACGCCACTGGCGGTGCTTCGAACGCAGGTCGACTATGCGCTGCGCGAACCCGAGATGCCGCGGGTGCAGAGCGCACTGCTGGCGATGCGCAGTGGCATCGACCGGTCGACACGCTTGGTCAACCAATTGCTGGCCCTGGCGCGCGCGGGCAACCCCGCAGGCTGGGCGGAGTGCACCGAATCGATCAATCTCGTCAGCCTGGCACACGAGGTCGCCAGCAGCCTGCTGCCGCAGGCGCGGCGCAAGCGACTGGACTTCTCGTTCATTGCGCCATGCGCCGACATCCGCATCGCCGGCATCGAGGTGCTGCTGCGCGAGGCGGTGTCCAACCTGGTCGACAACGCCATCACCCACGCGCCCGCCGGCGGGCGCATCTCGGTGGTGGTCGATTCGACGGGCGCATCGGCACGGGTCAGCGTCGCTGACGACGGACCCGGCATTCCGGTGTCCGAGCGCTTGCAGGTCGGCGAGCGTTTCAGACGCGGCAAGGCAGCACCGCCCGGCGGTGCGGGGCTCGGGCTCGCGATCGCCAAAGCGATCATGGAACAACATCGGGGCCGACTGCAGGTCGCAGACGCAGGCCCGCTGCCCGGCTTGACGATCGAGCTGGTGTTGCCACTGGTGGTGGTGAAAGCCGCGGCGCCTGCCCCGACCCTGCGCACCCGGCCGGTGTCCGAGGCGGCGCGGAAAACCACATCGTGAGGCGCGTACTCGCCATCACCACGCTTTGCGTCGGTCTGCTGGGGTCGACTGCAACGGCAGTGGCCGGCGAATGCATCGCACCCGCCAAACCCAAAGCCGGGTTCGATCTGACCTGCGAACTGTTGACCGCCGGGCTGCGCCTGCGCGATGCCGATGCGCCGCTGTTGGTCACCAGTTACATGCCGGGTGGCATCGGCGCTGTCACCTACAACGCCATCATCACGCGCCGCAATGCCGAACCCGACACCCTGATCGCGTTTTCCGGTGGCTCGCTGTTCAGCATCGCCCAAGGGCGCTTCGGCCGGTTCGGCACTGCCGATGTGCGTTGGCTGGCCGGCATCGGCATCGACCATGGCGTGCTGATCGTGCGCAAGGACTCACTGCTGCGCAACCTGAAGGACCTGACCGCCGCGCTGCGCCGCAGCCCGGACAAGGTCGTGATGGGTGGCAGCGGCACCGTCGGAAGCCAGGACTGGATGAAGGCCGCGCTGGTGGCCAAAGCCGCGGGGGTCGGGCGCAACGCCTTCCGCTTCGTCGGCTTCGAAGGCGGCGGCGAAGCGAATGCGGCGCTGCAGAAAGCATATGTCGACGTGGTTTCGGGCGACTACTCGGAAGCCATCGGGTTGATCCGAAATGGCGCCGAGATCCGCATCTTGAGCGTGCTGTCGAGCGAACGCCTGCCGCACCAGGACCCGTCGGTGCCGACCGCCGGCGAAGAAGGCTTCAACATCGTCTGGCCCAACATCCGCGGGCTCTACATGGGGCCGAAGGTTCGAAACGCGGACTACGACCGCTGGGTGGAAGTGCTGGATTCGATGCTGCAGAACCCGGCGTTCGCCAAGCTGCGCGACGACCGGGGTCTGTTGCCGATGGCCAAGACCGGCAACGCATTCGAAGCCCATGTTCGGGCGCTGGTTGCGGCCTACCAGCAGTTGCTGCAAGGCGATCCCTTGCTGCAGCCTCAGCGATAGCCCTGCCTGTGGGCTTCGAGCCGACACCTGACAGCGATTCGACAGCTGCCCCTTCCTAGGATGAATCAAAGGGCAGACACGAAGCACGCCGCCTCGCGGTGGCAGCGTGGGCCCGACACAAGAAGGTGGCCGAGCCACCGACACGGAGACGACATGATCAACAAGACCGCCCTGTCGCTGGCCTGCACGGCCTGTTTGCTGCAGTCCCCCTTGGCCCAGGCGCAAGATGCGCGAGCTGCACCGGTCACTCCCGAAAGCGCAGCCGCGTCGCAAAGCATCGTGGTCCAGGGCAACTACCTGAGTCTGGCGGCGGAAAGTGCAATGAAGGCCAACGTCGCGATCCGCGACACCCCGCTGTCGGTGACCAACTACAGCGCCGAGTTCATGAAAGGCATCGAGTCCGCCGAAACGGTCGACCTCTTCAAGTACATGACCGGGGTCAACCGCGGCGGCCAGAGCGCCTACGACCTCTCGTTGCGCGGCTTCAAGACCACCTCCAACGACCGCAACGCGTTGATGACCGAAGGGCTTCCGGGGCAGGTGTCGCGCTTCTCTTCACCACCGACCATCGGCGTCGATCACATCGAGGTCGTCAAGGGCCCGGCGTCGGTGCTTTATGGGCAGGCCCAGCCGGGTGGCTTCGTCAACATCGTGCTCAAGAAGCCGCAGGAGTCGGCCGAGCAACTGATCGAGGTCAAGGGCTTTACCTACGACTTCGAACGCTCCTCTTTCGGTAACCGCAGCGGGCACAGCGTGGGTCTGGACACCACCGGACCGGTGGGCGAAAAAAGTCCGGTGCTGTACCGCCTGGTGGCCGAAGACGCCAGCAAGGATGGCTGGCGCGACCACACCGAAGACAAGAGCCGCTATCTGGCGCCGAGCCTGAGCTGGAAAGTGTCCAAGTCGACCAGCCTGACCGTGATCGGCGAGTACCGCTACCGCAAGGGCGCACAGGACCTGTTTCTGCCCGCCCCCAACCGCGACATCGCACTGATCCCTGCACGCACCAACCGGCTGCAGGAACCCGGCGACTTCGTCAAGGAAGAGGGGTACTCGGGCACGCTGCTGTTGACCCACGCCATCAGCGAAGGCGTGAACCTGCGCCTGAGCGCGCGCAGCGTTCGCAACCACGACTACACCCAGTGGTATGACGTGGTGGCGCTGCTGCCCGACCAGACCACCTTGCGGCGCCGCGCCCGCATCGGAGACAACCACCGCAGCAGCGACTACGCAGAAGCCAGCCTGACGCTGCCTTTGCAAACAGGCTTCGTGACGCACAAACTGCTGCTCGGGCTGTCGGCCGGGTCGGACGAGCTCGATGCCAACCGCGTGCAGTTCGTCAACGGCGCAGCAACCGGCGCGCTCGCAAAGCCCGGCCCGGGGTCGTTGAACATCGACATCTACAACCCGGTCTACGGCCAGGCACCATCGCACGAGAGCCTGTCGCGCGGCACCTACCAGCGCCGCGTCACGGGGTCCGAACCCGTCGGTGCGTTCGTCACCGACTTCATCACCTTGTCCGAGCAATGGAAGGCCACTGTGGGTTTGCGCTACGCCCGTGAACGGCAGACCTTCAATGAAATCGATTCGTCAGTGGCACTGCTGCCCAGCCGCAGCCAAACCCCGTCGGATGTGTACCCGATGGCCGGGCTGCTCTACCAGCCCGACAAGGTCTGGACTTTTTATGGCAGCTACGCCACCTCGTTCGTACCGATCGCGCCCAACATGCAGAACGCGTCCGGGGTGTTCTCGTTCGAACCCGAGCGGGGCAAGCAGTTCGAGATCGGCGCCAAGAGCGAGATGATGAACGGCCGGCTCTACGCCACGTTGGCGGTGTTCAACATCAAGAAGGTCAACACGCTGGCGATCGTCGGCTGCAACACCGGGATCGCCGGCACCTGCATGCAGCCGGTCGGTGCAGAAAGCTCGCGAGGCACCGAGTTCGAACTCAACTACCGTCCGAACCGCAACTGGCAGACCACACTCGGCTATGCCTATGTCGACGCCAAGATCGACAAGTCCAACGCGGCCTCGACGGCGCCGCTGGAAGGCTCGCAATTGACCAATGCACCGAAGCAGAAATTCAATCTGTGGACGCGCTACGACCTGCGAGACGGGGTGCTGGCCGGCACCGGCCTCGGCTTCGGCCTCACGCATGTCAGCGACCAAGCCGGCAATCTGCCCAGCACAGCAGCACCGAAGGTGCTGCGGCTGCCGGCGTACACGGTCGCTGACCTGGTGCTTTACTACCGCTTCGGCATCGCCGACCTGGCCCTCAAGGTCGGCAATGTGTTCGACAAGACCTACTACGACTCGGTGGGCTCGACCCTGGCCGACCTGAGCGTGGTGCCGGGCGCACCGCGCACGATCACGGCGTCGATGCGGCTGGCGTTTTAGCACGCCCCGGGGCCGGTGCCCGGTCGATCGGCTGCGCTGACATCCGTCGTCGTCGCAGGGTCGATCAAGCGGCCAGCTCGCGGTGCAGCCACGCCCGCGCCAAGGTCCAGTCGCGCTTGACGGTGGCGCTGCTGAGACCCAGCAGGTCGGCGATCTCGTCGACCTCGAACCCGCCGAAGAACTTCAGCTCGACGACTTTGGCAGCGCGAGCGTCGACGGCTTCGAACGCCAGCAATGCGTCGTGCACGCGCACGACGTCGGTGCTGCCACTGCTGACCTGCTGCGCTTCGGTGAGTGTCAGCGCCACCAGCGCGCCTTCTCGCTTCTGCGCCTGCCGCGCCAGCGCGTGGTTGACCAGGATGCGCCGCATCATGATCGCGGCAACCGCCAGGAAATGGCCGCGCCCGGCCCATTGCGTGCGCGTCTGGCTGCTGAGCCTGAACCAGGCTTCATGGGTCAACGCGGTGGCGCTGAGTGTGTGGCCAGCGCTTTCCTTGCGCAACTGCGAACGCGCGCCGGCCTTGAGTTCGGCATAGAGCGCGGCAAACAGGGTGTCGACCGATGCCGCTGGCGGTGTCGCGATTGCGGTGAGCGCAGCCGGTGCAGCGGTTGCAGCCGGTTCGGACAGCACCGACCGGCCAGCCGGCTCCACGGCCTCCGCCTCGGCCCCGTCCAGCGCGCTCAGCCAATGGGCCAGATCCTGCAAGTCGGGTTGGTGGCAGTCCATGGCAGTGAATTTCGGCGGCCGTGATCCTTTTGCCAAGGAACTATTGCGCTAGTGAACAGGACCCGCTGCTGCTGTGGGGTCTGCCGACGTTCAGCGCACCCGCTTCGCCAAAGGATTCCGACCATGACACCGACGACTGCCACCGCTGCCACCGCTGCCACTGCCGTCCCTGGCGTCACTGGCCAGCGCGGCTCGGTGCGCCGCTTGCTGGCCACCGCCGCACTGTGCTTGCTGCCGGCGCTGGGGGTGCAGGCCCGCGACACGCCCGATGCGATTCCGCTCGACACCACCTTCAACGCCACCGAACAAGCCGCTAAGCTGTTCACCGTGGCCCAGGGCCAGGCCATGCAGGGCGTGAAGAAAGTGGCCGTGCCGCTATTCTCGGTCGAGTTCGTGACGGGCGACAACGAACGCGCCGAAACCTCGGGCTTCGCCGCCGCTGGTCGCTCATCGGCCGCCATCTACTACCAATTGAAAGGCGTCGACGAAACCGACTTCCAGGCCATCACCACCGCGCTCTATCAGCGTTTCCTGACCGATCTGGCAACGGCCGGCTTCGAGGTGCTGACGCAAGACCAGGTGGCCGCGTCACCGACGTATCGGTCGTTGGCTGCGTCGGGCACGCCGTCGCCGATCAAGAGCGATGGCGCCATCACCCTGGCACCGCCCGGCATGGCCATCTACGGCTTCAACAAGGAACAAAGCGGCGGCAGCAGCAACAGCAAGAGCCTGTTCGGCGCCCTCTCGAAGCTCAGCGCCGGCTTCAGCGCCGTCGGTGCGGTGATGGACACTCCGAAGCTGCAGCAGGAGCTGGGAGCGGCGCTGATCGAGGTCCAGATGAAGGTCAACTTCGTCAAGCTCAGCAATGGCAACCGCGGCTTTCTGGGGCGCTTGTCGAACACCGCATCGGTCGGCGGCAAGGTCGAGCCGACGATCACCAGTGCGATCTTCAGCGTGCAATCGTCGACCCGCGGCGCACTGACCCTGAGCAACCCGCTGACACTTGACCCGGCCGCCTTCAGCGAGGTGCGCGACAAGCCCACCACCGCCGGTGACACCGCCGGTGCAGTGGCTGTCGGACTTCTGCGGCTGGCGCTCAACAGCAAGGACAGCAGCAGCACCCAGCAACTGGAAGCGGTGGCCGACCCGGCCCGATACCGCGAGGTGGTGACCCAGGGGCTCGGCACCGTGGCGCAGATGTTCGTGCAACGCCTGAAGGCCGGCGAATAGCGGTCCACCAGCGGTCGCCTGCGCCTTTTGCCCTTTCCTGCACCCACCCACAGCCTCGATACTGCCGCCGACCGCGGCCTCGGCTGGCCGCTCGCCCCTGCCGCCATGACGCGATCCGATGCCCGCTGGTCCGATATCAAGGCGCTGTTCGACAATGCCATCGATCGACCTGCATCGGCCCAGGATGCGTTGATCGCAGCGTCGGGTCTTGACTCCGCCGGTCGAGCCGAGGTGCGCAGCCTGCTGGCCCACCATCAGCAAGCCACGGTCGCCAGCAGCTTCGTCATTGGCGCTGCCAGCTTGCTGGCCGAAGACACCGACCTGACCCTGGCAGCCACCCACGCCGGGGCCGGCGGCGCTTCAACCAGCGCCACGGTGGGCCAGCGGCTGGGTGCCTGGGAGATCGTGCGCGCCATCGGCAGTGGCGGCATGGGCGATGTCTACGAAGCGCGCCGCGCTGACGGCAGCTACGAAGGCCGGGCCGCGGTCAAGCTGCTCAAGCGCGGCATGGACAGCCAGGCGGTGCTGAAGCGTTTCGCACTCGAACGCCAGGCATTGGCCCGGCTCAGCCATCCGCACATCGCCCGCCTGCTGGACGCCGGCGCCAGCAGCGACGGCCTGCCCTACTTCGTGATGGAGCATGTGCTGGGCCAGCCGATCGATCGCGCCGTGCGCGGCCTGGCGCTCGAAGCGCGCCTGGCACTCTTCGGACAGCTGGCGCAAGCGGTCGCGCATGCGCACCGCAACCTGCTGGTGCACCGTGACCTGAAGCCCGGCAACGTGCTGGTGGATGTCGAAGGCCGCGTCAAGCTGCTGGACTTCGGCATCGCCAAGGCGCTCGACCCGATGGAAGGTGCCGATAACGGCGATGACCCTGGCGATGACGCTGGCACGCGAGGCCACACCACCATCGGCGGCGTCCGCCCCTACACCCCCCACCACGCCAGCCCCGAACAGGTCCGGGGCGAGCCGGTCACCACCGCCACCGACATCTACAGCCTGGGGGTGCTGCTCTATCAGATGCTGACCGGCACGCGCCCCACGGGCCGCAACGCGACCACGCTGGCGCAGGCCGCGCGCAGCGTGCTTGAAGAAGCGCCGATGCGGCCGAGTCGGCTGTCGGCGCGCGAAGCCACCGACCCGCAATGGCTCGAGCACCGCAAGCGGCTTGCAGGCGATCTGGACAACATCCTGCTGAAGGCGCTGGCGAAAGAGCCGGCCCGGCGCTATGCCAGCGTCGACGCCATGGCGGCCGACGTGCAGGCCTTCCTGCAACAGCGCCCGGTCAGCGCGCGCCCGGCAACCGCGGGCTATGTGCTTGCCAAATTCGTGCAGCGCAACCGCCTTGCGGTGCTGACCGGGTCGCTGGGCAGCGCCGGGCTGATGCTGGGCCTGGCCGCCGCGCTGGCGCGCGGGCAGGTTCTGGGGGCGGTGGGCGCAGTTGCGCTGGCCGTGGGTTTGTTGCTGGCGATGGTGCAGATGCGCCGCGCCACGCTGGCCCGAGAACGCGCCGAAAGCCATGTCCAGCAACTGCGCCGCGTGGCGCGTGAACTGGTGGTGGAGTACGGCGACGCGATCACCTATGTGCCTGGTGGCCGCGAGCACCAGGCCCGTCTGCTGGCGTCGACGCTGGAAACCCTGCAGCAACTGGTGCAACCGGATGTCGATGACCGCTCGCTGCTGGCCGAGATCGGCGTGATGCATGCACGGCTCGCGCACCTGCGGGTCGAAGGCGCCTTCAACGCCGAAGCAGACAGCGCCCAGGCCGAACACCATGCCCG
Organism: Rubrivivax sp.; assembly: GCA_039915715.1. Lineage (GTDB taxonomy): Bacteria > Pseudomonadota > Gammaproteobacteria > Burkholderiales > Burkholderiaceae_C > Rubrivivax. The sequence goes on from JBDSMV010000261.1 coordinate 9,811, forward strand.
GCAGGCGGTGGCGCTGTGCCGCGCTGGCGAATCGGCAGCGCGTGATCAACCGGCGTTGTTGCGCTGGTGGGCCGTGGCGCTGGTGGACCTGGCCGGGCTGACGCAGCGCGCCGGCCGCCCGCAACAGGCCCTGGCAGAGCTGGATGACGCCGACGGTCTGCTGCAGCGGGCATTGAGCCGGTATGCGTCCGATCTCGATCTGCGCCGCGAACGCAACGGCCTGCTGATGCTGCGCGCCAACCTGCTGTACGGCTGGGACCGGCCGCACCTGAACCGCCCCGACGACGCATTGCAGTGTCTGCAGCAAGCGCGTGTGCAGTATCTGGAAGCTGCGGCGATGCCATCGGCGACCCGCGCCTACGACGTGTTCCAGGTCGGTGGTGCGGTCGTCACCCGGGCTCTGATCCTGCTTCGGCTGGGGCGCTGGACCGAAGCCCTGGCGGCCGCGCAGGAAGCCGTCCGGCATCGCGAACAGGCCTGTGCTCTGCAACCACACAACCGCACCTTGCAGGGCGGCCTCGCCGCCGACCGCAACCTGCTGGCCGGCTTGTGTCTGGACCATGGCGATGCGCAGCGGGCGCTGCTCACATCCACCGCGGGCTGGGCCAGTCTGGACCGACTGATCGACGAAGACCCGGGCAACCAGACCTGGACGCAACAGCGCCGCTACCTGGCGCTGCACCATGGCCGCGCGCTGCTGGCTTGCAGTCGGCCCGCCGATGCCGTGCGGCCGTTGCAACTGTCGGCCGACTGGCTCGTTGCCGAGCGCGCAGCCGCAGCGCCAGACCGGCCTTTGGCGCTGCGCCTGCAATTGCGGCTGGCGCGCAGCTGGCTGGCGTTGGAACAGGCGCGGCAGGCGCTGGGGCAGGACCCTGGCCCGGGCGCCCACGCGGCGCTGCGGTTGTCGCAGGCGGCGCTGACGCTGTTGCCGGATCCATTGCAGCAGCCAGCGCAGCCGCAACCACCGGCCTCTGTGCCGCCCGAGGCCCAGGCGTTGTGGCTGCTGGTGGCCGAGTGCGCCTGGGCTCTGCGGGCAGGAGTGCTGCAGGCCGGGGTCGTGCAGGCACCCGCATCAGCCGCCAGCGGCGCAGCCGGGTCGCCATCGGACGAGCCGGCGCCTGCGCCTGCATCGATGTTGGCATTGGCGCTTCATGCCTGCGCATGCGCGCAGGCGCTGGGGCCGCTGCGCCTGGCGCCGGACTTGGCACTGGTCAGCCGCATTGAAAGGACATTTGACGATACCGGCACCTGGGGCCGACAGCCCCGATGAAGGGGATACCGCGGCTCTGGATGGTTCGGCAGCCACCGCCACGGCCGGTGCTGCGGGGAGCCCCGAACGCCATGCCTTGCGCACTGACGGTCCCGCCAACACGGCTCGGCCCTCCTTAGAATCCGCTCATGCCCATCACCTCGGTCCACGATTTCACCGATATCGAGTGGGGCGGCGCCGCGCCGACGCGCGGCGTCGAGGCGCTGCTGGAAGACGGCGC
>JBDSMV010000166.1:0-19727 GCA_039915715.1 Rubrivivax sp.
ACGCACCATCACGCTGCTGCTGAAGGTGTTGAGCGCGATCTTCTGCGCAGTGCCGGCCTTCAGGCGGGTGCTGCCGGAGATGACCTCGGGTCCGGTGTCCAGCAGCACGGCGATCTGGCAGGCCGCCAGCAACGGCGCACCCGGGTTGTTGGCAATGCCGACCGTAAGCGCGCCGCTGCGCTCGGCCGCCTCGGCTGCACCCAGCGCATACGGCGTGCCGCCCGACGCCGCCAGCAGCAGCACCACATCGTTGACCGTCGGCTGCAACGCGTCGAGGTCGGCAACGCCCTGGGCGCGGTCGTCCTCGGCCCCCTCGACCGCCTGGAACATCGCGCCACGCCCGCCGGCCAGCAGGGCCGGCGCGCGCTCTGGCGGCCACGAGAAAGTCGGGTGCAACTCGACACTGTCGAGCACCCCGAGCCGCCCGCTGGTGCCGGCACCGACCGTGACGATGCGCCCGCCGGCCCGCAGCCGCGGCACGGCTGCGTCCACCGCCTGCGCCAGCTGCGGCGCTGCCGCTGCCACCGCGGCTGCCGCCAACGCCTGGTCGGCAACCAGCGCCTGCACCAGGGTCAGGCTGTCGTAGCGGTCCAGCGACGGGTGCGCAGGATGGGGGGTCTCGGTGGGTAGAGGTTTCATGGCATCGGCAATGATCGGCAGGGTCTGCATGGGCCGCCGCAGCCAGTCGCCATGGCGTCGGAACGTCAAGGCAAGGGGATGCGCGCGATGGCCGCTTCGCTGAGCTTGCCGTTGCGGCCGACCGCTCTCAGCACCAGCGCCTCGGCGCCCGCGACTGCAATGCGACGCTCCTGCGCCGGCAGCATCTCGAAGGTCCATTGCCCCTCCCGCCGACGCCACAGCGCCCAGCGCGCCACCGGACTCGGAGCACTGGGCAAGGGGGGTTTGACGACACCGATCGCGACGTCGCCCGTCACACCAGGCTCGATAACCGCATCCGCACCCGCCGGTCGCAGCGTGGGAGCCGGTGGCGCCGTGCCGGCAAGCCAGGGCGTGGCCGGTACCAGTGCCGGTTGCGCATAGAGCCCGGCTTTGAGGTTTGTCGCCAGCCCATCGCGGTCCTGCATCAGCGCCACCATGCTGAAGTGGATGTGACCCCCCACGCCGGTCGCGGTGCGGGTGCGCAGCAGCGCCACCTGGTCCAGCAGTTCCTGCCCCGGCCAAGCCGTCGCCTGCCCGTTCTTGACCTGGCTGGTGTAAAGCCCCGGCCACAGGTGGCGGCTGCGGATGTTCTCGGCCACCCAGCCGTCCAGCAACACCGGAAATTGTTGCCCTTCGCGCATGATCGGCCAGTACAGCTGCGGCGCCAGGTAATCGAGCCAGCCTTGTTCGAGCCAGCGTTCGACATCGGCATGGAGCTTGTCGTACTGGCTGAAGCCGCTGATGCCCGGCGCCCGGCGGCCCGGGCGGCCGATGCCGAAGGGGCTGATGCCGACCTGCACCCAGGGCTTGATCTGGTGCACCGTTCGGTAAAGCGCATTCACCAGCGCATCGACATTGGCGCGGCGCCAGTCGGCGCGGGCCAGCGGCGCGCCGTCGCTGCCATAACGCGGCCAGCGCTTGTGGCTGGCGTCGTCCGGAAACGGCACTTCGACATCGCCGGACTTGATCGGGTAAGGATAGAAATAATCGTCGATGTGCACGCCGTCGATGTCGTAGCGGCGCACCACGTCGGCCACCACGGCCAGGGTCTGCTGCATCGCCGCGGGCTCGCCCGGGTCCATCCACCACATGTCGCCATAGCGACGTGCCAGCGTGGGCTGGCGCACCGCCAGGTGCGGCGGCGCCAGCGGCGTCCTGGCCGACGGATGACGGGCACGGTAGGGGTTGAACCAGGCATGCAGTTCCAACCCCCGCAGGTGAGCCTGTGCTATCCAGAACGCCAGCGGGTCGTAGAGCGGTGCCGGGGCGCGGCCCTGCTCGCCGGTCAGGTACTCGCTCCAGGGTTCCAGTGCCGACGGATACAGCGCGTCGCCGGCCGGTCGCACCTGCAGGATCAGCGCGTTGAGGTTGAGGCTCCTGGCGCGGTCCAGGATCGCCAGTGCCTCGGCCCGTTGAGCGGCCGGTGGCAACCCGGGCCGGCTCGGCCAGTCGATGTTGGCGACGCTGGCGACCCAGGCGCCGCGGAACTCGCGCGGCGGCGGGGGCGGGACCGCATCGACCCCGGTGGACGGGGTGCGGGCTGCGGCTGCGCTGCTGCGGTCCGGGGCTGCCTGGACGCTCGCAGCATCGGCCTGTGCGCCGGCACCGGGACCGGCAGCGCTGGCCGGCTTCGGGCTTCCGACCGCCTCACCCGGCAGTGGCATCCACACCGCCGGCTCAGTGGCGCAGCCACTCAGCCACGGCAGTGCGGCGGCCGTAAAGGCGCGGCGCCTCACGGCGCAGACTGCGGCGTGGCGGCCGCGTCGGCTTCCATGCGCATACCGCTGCAGCACCTCAGTCGCTTCATGGCCGCATCGTAGCCGCGCGATCGGGGCATCAAGGCTTCAGCGCGCCGCTTGCCAGTAGCGCCTGTGGCGGTGTGGTCAGCACCCACAGGATGGCCGCGCTCTCGGCATCGGGCTCGCCGCGGTAGTCGCTCGGCCGATATCGGATCTGGAAGTTCATCAGCACCCGGCGGCTCTGCGCGTCCCACACACCGCTCGGCTGAATCGCATAGCCGTGGGAGGCCAGCGCCTTCTGGAACCAGGCCGCATCGGGCACGGCGCCTTCGTACAGCGCGCGCTGCGCAGCCACGCGCAGCGCGTCGGGCCAAGGCGGGGTGATTCCAAGCTCGGCCAGCCGCTTCCAGGGGAAGGTCGGCCCGGGGTCCTCTTTGTATTGCGCCGACACCTCGCCATGACCCAGGATGCGTTCAGGCTTGATCTGGTGGCGCGCCACGATGTCTTTGACAAGAGGGATCAGAGCGTCGATCTGGGCCTTTGGGAACGGCAGGTATTCGCGGCTGGCTTCGGTGCCGGGCTTGAAGCCCGGGTGCACGATCTCGATGCCGATCGAGCTCGAATTGAGGCGCGCGTTGTCGGCCCAGGCACTGGCGCCCGAATGCCAGGCGCGCCGGTTCTCGTCGACCAGGCGGTAGATGACCGGTGGAGACTCGTCGCTGAGCAGGTAATGGGCCGACACCTCCTGCTGCGTCAGGATCTTCATCGAGGTCGGAAAGTCGGCCACCGTGTAGTGCAGGATCAGGAACAACACGCGGCTGTCCTGGCCCTTGGCGGTGTGCTCGGTGTTGATCGGCACGCCGCCTTCGGTGGTGGTGGCGCAGCCGGCCAGCAGCAGTGCCGCGCTGGCCACGGCCACGCCGAGCAGGCGGCGCAGCGTCGGTGCGATCGGGGGGTGACGCAAGTGATCGCTTTGGTTCCGGAGCAGGGGCATGGGCAGATCGGGCAGCCGCAACGGTGCACATTCTCGCCGCCACAATCCTTGCGATGCTCCGAACGCTGATCCCGACCCTGGCGATTCCCTTGTCCTTGTGGCTGGCCGTTGCCCTGCCGGCTCGCGCCGACGACCCCTTGCCGCCGGCAGTCTTCACCGCGCTGCAGGTTGCCGGGGTGCCGCCGGACGCGCTGGCCGGCATCGTCCTGCCGCTGGGCCACCGCAGCCGCCCATGGTCGGTCAATGCCAACCGCGCGATGCAGCCGGCGTCAACGATGAAGCTCGTCACCAGCATCGTCGCACTCGACCGGCTGCGCGCCACCCACCGCGGTGCCACCGAGTTTCGCAGCAGCGCTCCGTTGGTGGACGGCGTGCTGCAAGGTGATCTGCAACTGGTGGGTCTGGCCGACCCGGACCTGTCGGTGCCAGCCTTCTGGGACCTGCTGCTGAGCTTGCGCGCCAGCGGCATCCACACCATTGGCGGCGATCTGGTGGTCGACCGCACCCGCTTCCGCCCGGCCCGCATCGACCAGAACCTGCCGCCCTTCGACGAGGCGACGGAGTTCCCCTCCAACGTGATCCCCGACGCGCTGCTGCTGGCCGGCAACCTGCTGCCGATGGTGCTGCGCAGCGACGCCAATGGTGCGCTGCAGGCCGCGACCGTGCCGCCGCTGGAAGGGGTGCTCTTCGACAGCCGCATGGCAGCCAACGACAAGCCCTGCAAGGACTGGAACGACGACTGGCTGCCGGCGCGTGCGACGGCTACGATTCCGGCGGAGGCGGCCGACGCCATGGACGGCCCCACACCGGCCGTCTCAGCGACGGCCCGCCCCGTGACCCGGATCGAGCTCAACGGTGCCTACCCTCGAAACTGCACGCAACGCGTGGCGCTGCAGCTGATCGATCGTCAGGAGCTGGCCGAACGGTTGTTTCGCAGCCTGTGGCGCGCGGTCGGCGGTCGTTGGGACGGCCGTGCGCGTGAAGCCGCCGAACCGTTGCCGCCATCGGCTGCGTCGGCGTTGGTCGCTCCGAGCCGGCTGCTGGCGCGCCACGAGGCACGGCCCTGGGGCGAAGTGCTTCGGGCCATGAACAAGCAGTCCGACAACGCCATCGCGCGGCTCTTGTTGCTGGAGCTCGGCGCGGTGGCGGGCGCGCCGGCCGAGCGCAACGGCAGCCGCACCGCCGTCGGCGCCGGTGGCAGCAGCACCACCACGCTGCAGGCGGCGCGCGCCGAGGTGCGGCGCTGGCTGCTGGCCCAGCGCATCGATCCCACCGGAATGGTGGTGGACAACGGCTCGGGCCTGTCGCGCAGTGAACGCATTACGCCAATGCAACTGGCGTCGATGCTGCGCGTGGCGTGGGCCGACCCGCAGGCCCCGGACCTGCTCGCAAGCCTGCCGGTGGCCGGAGTCGACGGCACCATGCGGCGGCGCCTGAAAGACAGCCCAGCGGCCGGTCTGGCCCGGCTCAAGAGTGGCACCTTGAGGAACGTCACCGCACTCGCGGGCATCGTTGTCGACAACCAGGGCCGGCCATGGGCCGTGGCGCTGATGGTCAACCACGACAACGCCGCGCGGGCGCGGCCGGCGCTCGATGCGCTGATCGACGGCATCGCGCGCTTCGGCCCGCACGGTCGCGCGCCGCTGCCGATAGGGCCGAAGGGCAACGGACCGTGATGAGGGTTCCCCCAACGCTTCCCGACGGTTTCTTCCCCCCGGACGGGCCTGTTTGCGGCCCGGCGAAGCCCGCTCCGCAGCGCTTCTAGCGGCTTGCGCCGCCATGCTGCGGACGCTGTTAAGGCGTTGAATCGGTGATGAAGCCGATGCGTGACAGGCCCGCAGCCTGCACATCGCCAATCAGTTCGGCCACGCGGCCGTAGGGCACGCGGCGGTCGGCGCGCAGCTGCACTTCGGTCGCGGGGTCGCGGCGGGCGGCTTCGCGTACCGCTCGCTTGAGCTGCTCACGATCGGCCGGGGCCTCGCCAACATACAGGCGACCTTCGGCATCGATCGCCAGCGCCACGAAGGCCGGTGCGTCGCTGACGGCAGCGCCGTCGGCAGCCGGCAGGTCCAGTTTCAGGCTGGTGGCCAGCAGTGGCGCGGTGATGATGAAGATCACCAGCAGCACCAACATCACGTCGATCAACGGCGTCATGTTGATCTCGCTCATCGGCCGGTTGCCCGGGTTGCGTTCGAGGCGACCGAAGCTCATGGCGACAGCGGTGCCGCATCCGTGTCGGCCGCGCGACTGGACAGTCGACCCCGGCCGGCGGAGCCTGGTGCCGGCACCAGCATGATCTGCAGCAGATCGTGGGCGAAGCCTTCCAACTCGGCCTCGCAGGCCGCCGCCCGTTTGCCGTGGATGTTGTAGGCCAGCACAGCGGGCACGGCCACCGCGATGCCGGCGGCCGTCATGATCAGCGCTTCGCCGATCGGGCCGGCGACACGGTCGATGCTGATGGTGCCGGCAGCCGCCATGCTGGCGAGCGCGTGGTAGACCCCCCAGACGGTGCCGAACAGACCGACGAACGGCGCCGTGCTGCCCACCGACGCCAGCAGCACCTGCCCGAACTGCAGTTGCGCCAGGCCCCGGTGCAGCGCATCACGCAGGCGGCGCGTCAATTGCGACTGCAACTGCCCGGCACTTTCCAGCGTGCCGGCGGGCGGCGTCGCCACCGCTGCGGCCACCAGCGGCAACAGCAAGCGCTCGCGGTCCATCGCTGCCAGCCGCTCGCGGCCCTGCTCCAGCGATGTCGCGTCCCAGAAGGCCGGCACGGCGCGGGCGATGTCGCCGGCTGCGCGGCGCAACACCCAGGCCTTCCACAGGATCAGCACCCACGCCGACACCGACATCAAAAGCAGCAACACCACCACCGCGCGCCCGACCCCGTCGCTGTCGGCCCAGAACTGCGTCAGGCCATTCATTGCGGCGCTGGCATGTGTGGCTGTCGCAGCCCCAGCACGTCGTCCATGCCATAGAGCCCGGGCGCGCGGCCGGCCAGGAAGCGCGCGGCGCGCAAGCTGCCTTCGGCATAGTTGGCGCGGCTGCTGCTCTTGTGGGTGATCTCGATGCGCTCGCCGGCGCCGGCAAACCACACGCTGTGCTCGCCGACGATGTCGCCGCCGCGCAGGGTGCTGAAGCCGATCGAACCGGCGCGGCGGGCGCCGGTGTGGCCCTGCCGGGTCCAGACAGCCGCGGCCTCCAGGTCGATGCCGCGCGCTGCTGCCAGAGCGTCGCCGATCGCCAGCGCCGTGCCGCTGGGCGCGTCGACCTTGTCACGGTGGTGCGCTTCGAAGACCTCGATGTCGTAGCCGTCGCCGAGCGCGGCCGCAGCCTGTGTCAGCAGTCCCAGCATGACGTTGATGCCCACGCTCATGTTGGGCGCCAGCACGGTGGCCAGTGTCGCCGCGTGGGCCGCGATGGTGGCCTTCTGCGCGGCATCGAAACCGGTGGTGCCGATCACTGTGCGCACGCCCAGGCGGCGGCACACGGCCAGGTGCGCCATCGTGGCCTCGGGCTGTGTGAAGTCGATCAGCACATCCGCACCGGCCAATCCGGTGTCCAGGTCGGCGGTGACCGCCACACCGGCTGTAGCGCCGAGCGCAGCGCCGGCGTCGGCGCCGAGGGCGCGGCTTCCCGGCGCGTCCAGCGCTCCGCTCAGGCGGCAGTCGGGGCTCGCCAGGACGGTCTGGATCAGCATGCGGCCCATGCGGCCCGACGCACCGGCAACGGCAATCTTCAACATGGCGGTGTTGAGCGCCGGCGGCGCCACGCGCTCAGCTGGCATCCAGCGGCGGGTAGGTGCGAACGGCACCCACCGGTTCGGCCACCGGAGCTTCGCGCCTGACGGGCGGCGGCAGCGCCGCGCGTTCGTCTTCGGTCAACTCCAGCTTGGGCGCACGAATGTCCTTGAAGCGGCTGATGGAGGCCACGAACTCGCGTTCGGACGGCAGGTCGGGGGCTTCGATCGAGGCCACCAGATCTTTTTCGAACCGCACCACCACACTGCGCCGCTGCAACGGAGCGCCGGGACGGCGCAAGGTGAAGATGTAGTCCCACCGGTCGGCATGAAACGGGTCGGTAAGCAGCGGCGTGCCCAGCACGTCGCGCACCTGCAGCCGCGTCAGCCCCGGCTTGAGCAGCGCGGCCTGCTCCTGGGTGACCGCATTGCCCTGAACGATGTCGATGCGATAGGGCGTGATCACACCCATGAAACTGTCGGTGCGCTGCAGCGCGGTGCATCCGGCCAAGCCCATAGCGAGCACAAACATCAACAGGGCAGCAGGGCGAAGCGGCATGGGGGGTGCAGGTGGCTTGAAGGAAGACAGGCCGTGAATGGCGCTGGCTATGATCGAAACGATTCTAGCGATGGGCAATATGGGCGAATTGGGGCACGTGGATGACACAGATGGACGAACTGAAGAGCAGCGGTCTGAAGGCGACCTTGCCGCGCATCAAGATCCTGGAGGTGTTTCAGCGCACCGAACAGCGCCACATGACGGCCGAAGATGTCTTCAAGGCGCTGCTGGCCGAGCATGCCGACATCGGGCTGGCCACTGTCTACCGGGTGTTGATGCAGTTCGAGCAGGCGGGGCTCTTGTCGCGCAGCAACTTCGAGTCGGGCAAGGCAGTGTTCGAACTCAACGAAGGCCAGCACCATGACCATCTGGTGTGCCTGGATTGCGGCCGCGTCGAGGAGTTCTACGACAGCCAGATCGAGCAACGCCAGCGCGCCGTGACCGCCGAGCGCGGCTTCGAGCTGCAGGAGCACTCGCTGTCGCTGTACGCCAAGTGCGTCAAGACCGGCTGCGAGCACCGGCACAAGCCAGCCTAGAGACAGCACCGCGGGCGCGGCTCAATCGCTGTCGGGTTGCTCCATCGCGGCCTGATGGCGGCGGATGAATTCCTGGTAGGTGTCGATGCCGCGCAACTGCAGCACCGTGTTGCGCACCGCCGCTTCAACCAGCACCGCCAGGTTGCGCCCGGCATCGACCGCGATCACCACCTTGCGCACCGGCAGCTCCAGGATGTCTTCGTACAGCGGCTCGTAGGGCAGGCGTTCGAAGTCACGCTCCAGAGTTTCTTTTCGCACCAGGTGCACGATCAGCTTCAGGCGCATCTTGCGACGCACTGCGGTTTCGCCAAAGATCGCCTTGATGTCCAGGAGTCCGATGCCGCGCACTTCCAGCAGGTTCTGCAGCAGCGCCGGGCAGCGGCCTTCCAGCGAGGTTTGCGAGGTGCGGTAGATGTCCACCGCGTCGTCGGCCACCAGCCCGTGCCCGCGCGAGATCAGCTCCAGCCCCAGTTCGCTCTTGCCCAGACCCGACTCGCCGGTCAGCAGCACGCCGAGTCCCAGGATGTCCACGAACACCCCATGGCGCGTGGTGCGATCGGCGAAATGCTGCCCCAGGTAGCCACGCACCACGTCGATCACATGTCCCGCGGATTCGGCGGTGGTGAAGAGAGGGATCTCGGCGCGGTCGCACATCGCCACCATGCGTTCGGGGGGCAGCTGGCCGTCCGCCACGATCAGCACCGGCGGCTCGAGGGTCACGATGCGCGAGATGCGGCGCTCCTGCTCCTCGGGTGAGGCGGTCAGGTAGGCGACCTCTCGGCGGCCGACGATCTGCACCCGGTACGGGTGGATGTAGTTCAGATAGCCGACCAGGTCGGCGGCCGAACGCGCGTCGCGCACCGCGTCGTCGTCGAAGCGGCGCTCGGGGTGGGCGTGGCCCGCGATCCACTCCCAGTGCATCGCCTGGCGATGCGCTTCGAACAGCGCCTCTGCGCTGATGGATGTGGGCTTCAAGTGCCGACGGCTTGCGCGGTGAATGCGATCTCGGCCATTCAGGCCGACACGTCTAGGCCACCGACTTCAGCGGTTCCCAATCGGCGATCAGCTGGTGCACGCCGGCCGCGTCGGTCGCGGCTTTGAGCCGGTTGCGCAGTTCGCGGTCGGACAGCATCTCGGCAATCTCGGACAGGATTTCCAGATGCCGCTGCGTGGCGGCTTCGGGCACCAGCAAAAAGATCAGCAGCGACACGGCTTCGTCGTCAGGCGCGTCGAAGGGAATCGGCTGCAACACCCGCAGCACCGCGGCCAGCGGATTCTTCAGACCCTTGATGCGCCCGTGCGGGATCGCCACGGCGTGACCGAGGCCGGTGGAGCCCAGGCGCTCGCGTGCGAACAGGTTGTCGGTGACGATGCCGCGCGCAATCGCATGCTGATTCTCGAACAGCAAGCCGGCGTGTTCGAAGGCCCGCTTCTTGCTGGAAGCGTCCACGTCCACAAGCACGTTGCCGGGCGGCAGGATCGCGGCGAGACGGTTCATCAGAGCGGTGTTCCTGTCACGCAACCGAAGGCTGCGTGATCTCAGAAGAAGACAGGGCGGGCGATGATAGCAACCCGGGGAGTCTTCAGTGGTCGCCCAACGCCCACGCACGCGCCGTCTGACGCGCAATCCGTGTGCGGCAACAGCGGCCGGCCTGGGTCGGCGAGCCGGGCCCGGGTGCCGCCGCAGGCGGACCGGTCAGCTCAGGCTGGCGTCCATGTGCTTGATGGCGGTGTGGTGGTGGTCCTGCAGCCGGTCCTTGTGGCGCATGACCTGGCGGTCGAGCTTGTCCATCAGCTGGTCGATCGATGCGTACATGTCTTCTGCCGAATGCTCGACAAAGATGCCTTTGCCCTTGACATGCAGCGTCACCTCGGCCTTGTGGCGCCTTTCTTTCTCCTTGAGCTTTTCGACCGTCAGCAACACATTCACATCGACCACCTGATCGAAGTGCCGGGTAACTTTCTCCAGCTTCGACACAGCGTATTCCTTGAGCGCGGGGGTGACATCCAGATGATGTCCGCTGATCGTCAAGTTCATCGAGAACCTCCTTTGCGGGGGTGGAAACGACGGCCGAGACCAGCGGCCTCGACCACGGGAAATGGGAAGAGGCGGGCACGGTGGCGCAAGGGCGTAGGGGGGCTTCAGCGGGGGCAACAGCATGGCGAAAGCGAGCGCTCCAACGAACGACACGGGGCCGACGCAGGGCGCGGAGCCAGTGTGCATGCGATGCACGGCGATGACAAGCGCCTGCGCGCTACCACAGCAGGCGGGTGACATGACCATTGCGCATGCGTGGCAGCTTTGCGTGGATTCCGCACGACACCCGTTGCCCGAAGGACCAGGGGGCCGTGGCTAGAATGAAATCACAACAGGCAAGAGGCGAGGCGCGGGCAACATGAAACTGATCGGGTCGCTGACAAGCCCCTACGTTCGCAAGGTGCGCGTCGTGATGGCCGAGAAGAAGCTGGACTTCCAGTTCGTGCTTGAGGACGTGTGGGCCAACGACGCCATGCTCAAGAACAACCCGCTCGGCAAGGTGCCGTGTCTGGTAATGGAAGGCGGCGAAGCGGTCTTCGATTCGCGCGTGATCGTCGAGTACCTCGACACCCTGTCGCCTGTGGGAAAACTGATTCCGCCCCCGGGCCGCGAGCGCACCGAGATCCGCACCTGGGAAGCCCTGGCCGACGGCGTGCTGGACGCGAGCATCCTGGCGCGCCTGGAAGCGACCTGGGCCGGCCGCAGCGCAGAGCAGCGCTCGCAGGCCTGGATCGACCGCCAGATGAGCCGCGTGGCGGCGGCGTTGCGTGCGATGAGCCAGGGTCTGGCCGACAAGCCGTTTTGCGCGGGCAACTATTTCACGCTGGCCGATGTGGCCACCGGTTGCGCACTCGGTTATCTCGATTTCCGTTTCCCGGAGCTGGACTGGCGCGGCAACCATGCCAACCTGCTGCGACTGTCGGACAAGCTGATGGCCCGCCAGAGCTTTGTGGACACCGCACCTAGATAAGGCCCCCACGCTCCCTGCCGGTCGCTGCCCCCCGAGGGGGCGTTCGCCTGCGGCCTGGCGAAGCCAGTTCCGCGGCTCTACTTGGTCATTCAGCGCTTCGCTTCGCTTGCGGCTGTTCGCGCCGTTACACGCTGAGAAAGCGCCGCAAGTGGTCGGATGTTTGTGTGGGCAGCGCTTCTGGAATGAAGTGGCCTGCGGGCATGCGGTGGCCCTCGACTTGCCCTGCGCATTGAGCCCGCCACAGCGCCATCGGGTCGAACAGCTTTTCGATCACGCCTTTCTCACCCCACAGCACCAACAAGTCGCAGACGATTTGCTGCTGCACGGCGCGGGAAGCCCGGTCATGTTCCAGATCGATGCCGGCTGACGCGCGGTAGTCCTCGCAGGCGGCATGGATCGCCGCCGGGTCGCAAAAGCAGCGCTCGTACTCGGCCAGTGCCTGCGGCTCGATGTTCATCAGGCCTGCCGCACCCCAGCCGCCCAGCTTGGCATGCAGGTAGTCGCGCGCACAGCCGCCGATCATCTTTTCTGGCAGCGGGTGCGGCTGGATCAAGTGGAACCAGTGGTAGTAGGCGCTGGCGAAGCGCTGGTCGGTGGCCGCGTACATGTCCAGCGTCGGCGCAATGTCGATCAGGCACAGCCGTGTGACCTCATCGGGTTGGTCCAGCGCCAGCCGGTGCGCGACGCGCGCGCCGCGGTCGTGACCGCAAACGGCGTAGCGCGGGTGGCCCAGCTGTCGCATCAGCGCGGCCAAGTCAGCAGCCATCGCGCGCTTGCTGTAGTTGGCATGGTCGGTGGCGCCGGGCGGCTTGTCGCTGTCGCCATAGCCGCGCAGGTCGGGCAGCACCAGCTCGAACTCGGTAGCCAGCTGCTGCGCGACGCGGTGCCACATCACATGGGTTTGCGGGAATCCGTGCAGCAACAACAGTGGCGGCGCGCCGCGAAGCCCGCCGGTACGCGCATGGATGCCAACCCCATCCAGTTGATGGCGCTGTGATTCGAAGCCGCTGAACCAGTCGTCGGTCATGCCCCGATGGTAGAGACGCAATCGTGCAGGCGCGATGGGCGCGAGCAATGGCTGCGTGAACCGACGCGCTGGCTACACTGCCGCGCCATGCATCGACACCCGGCCACTGCTGCTTGAACCCGCTGCCATGACCTCGGTCGGCCTGGTCACGCCACAGAGCCTGAATTTCGACGAACCGCTGCCACTGCGCAGCGGCGCGGTGCTCGACAGCTACAGCCTCAGCTACGAAACCTACGGCAGCCTGAATGCCGATGCCAGCAATGCCGTGCTGGTGTGCCATGCGCTCAACGCCAGCCACCACGTGGCAGGCACCCATGCCGACGGCAGCGTCGGCTGGTGGGACAACCTGGTGGGCCCCGGCAAGCCGCTTGACACCGAGCGCTACTTCGTGATCGGCGTCAACAACCCGGGGTCGTGTTTCGGCTCCACCGGGCCCACCCACACCGATTCCGCGACCGGGCGCATCTGGGGCGCGGACTTTCCGGTGCTGACGGTGGAAGACTGGGTTGACGCGCAGGCGCGGCTGCTGACACGGCTGGGCATCGAACGACTGGCCGCCGTGCTGGGGGGCAGCCTGGGTGGCATGCAGGCCTTGGCCTGGACGCTGCGGCATCCGGCGCGCGTGGCGCACTGCGTCGCGGTCGCGACCGCACCCAACCTGTCGGCGCAGAACATCGCTTTCAATGAGGTGGCACGGCGCGCCATCGTCACCGACCCCGACTTCCACGGCGGGCACTACCTCGCCAATGGCGCGGTACCCCGCCGCGGGCTGCGGGTGGCACGCATGATCGGCCACATCACCTATCTGTCCGACGATGCGATGGACGAGCGCTTCGGCCGTCAGTTGAAGGCGGCCGATCTGGGCTATGACACCCAGGCGATCGAATTCCAGATCGAGAGCTACCTGCGCCACCAGGCCGACAAGTTCAGCGATTACTTCGACGCCAACACCTACTTGCTGATCACGCGCGCGCTCGACTACTTCGACCCGGCGCTGGCCCACGGCGGCAGCTTGGCGCGGGCGTTCGAGGCGGCGCGCGGCGTGCGCTTTCTGGTGGTGAGCTTCGCCACCGACTGGCGCTTCTCGCCCGCGCGGTCCCGCGAGATCGTCAAGGCGCTGGTCGACAACCGCATCGATGTCAGCTACGCCGAGATCGACGCCCCACACGGCCACGACGCCTTTCTGTACGACGACCCGCGCTACCACGGCCTGCTGCGGTCGTACTTTCAGGGCCTCGTCACGTGACCGAGCGCGCCGACCTGGACACCTTCGCAAGCCTGGTGCCCGCCGGCAGCCGCGTGCTGGATCTGGGTTGCGGCGATGGCCGGCTGCTGGCGCACCTGCAGCAGCACAAGGGCTGCAGCGGCTATGGCATCGAGATCGCCGACGCCAACGTGCAGGCTTGCGTGCAACGCGGGGTCAACGCGATCCAGCTCAACCTGGACGACGGGCTGGCGCTGTTCGACGACCGCAGCTTCGACGTGGTGCTGCAGCTGGACACCTTGCAGCATCTGCGGAACACCGAGCGCATGTTGCGCGAAACCGCCCGCGTCGGCCGCATCGGCATCGTCAGCTTCCCGAACTTCGCCCATTGGCCGAACCGGCTGCATGTGATGACAGGCCGCATGCCGGTAACTCGCACTCTGCCCTACCAGTGGTACGACACGCCCAACATCCGCGTCACGACCCTGGCCGACTTCGAGGTCCTGGCGCAGCGCTGCGGGCTGGCTGTGACCGACCGATTCGGGCTGCAGGCCGGCCGAGTGGTGCGGCGCTGGCCGAACCTGATGGCCAGCGTGGCGGTGTTCCGCTTCGAGCAAGCCTGACCCGACGGCGGGCGCGGGCGTCTGCCCTCAGACACTCAGCCAGCCGGCAGCCGCAACGTAAACACCGATCCAACTCCCGGCTCGCTGCTGGCGGCGACGCTGCCGTTCATGGCTTCGGTCAGCTGCCGCGTCAGTGCCAGCCCGAGCCCTGTTCCGGCCACCGGGCCCCGCTGGGCGCCGACGCGTTCGAACGGGGTGAACAGCCGCGCCATCTGCGAAGCGTCCAGACCCACGCCGCCGTCGACCATGCGCACCACAGCTTCACTCGCTTGTATCCCGGCCTCGATGCGCACCCAACCGCCGCGGCGGTTGTACTTGATCGCATTCGACAGCAGGTTGCTCAGCAACTGCGCCAACCGCGTGGGGTCGGCCTGCAACATTACGTCGGGCTCGGCTTCGATGGCGATCTCGATCGAGACGCCGGCTTCTTCAGCGGTGCCGTGCAGCATCGCCACCACCTGGGTCACCACCGGGCGCAGCGGCAAGCGCTGGATCGACAGCTGCAGCTGCCCGGTCTGTAGGCTTGACAGGTCCAGCACATCGTCCATCAACGCCAACAGATGGCGCCCGCTGCCGAGCACCTGACCGATCCAAGAGCGGTGTCGCTCGTCTGCGAAGGACTCCATGTCCAGCAGTTGCGCAAAGCCGAGGATCGCGTTCAGCGGGGTTCGCAATTCGTGGCTCACGCGTGACAGAAACTGCGACTTGGCGCGGTCGGCCGCTTCGGCGCGGTCGCGTTCGGCGCGCAGCGCCTCTGCCGCCCGCCGGTCGGTGACGTCGGTGTGGGTGCCCACCATGCGGGTCGGTCGGCCGGAAGGGTCGCGTGCGATCACCACGCCGCGCGACAGGATGCGCTTGTAGCGCCCGTCGTGGCAGCGGACGCGATGTTCATTGACATACACCGACGTGGCCCCCGCCAGATGCGATTCTCGAGCCACCCGCATGGCAGCGATGTCCTCCGGATGCGTCAACGCATCGAGCGCGTCGGGCCGGTCGGGCAGTTCGGCGCGCCCATAGCCGTAGAGCGAGCGGCAAGCAGCCGACAGTTCCTCGACACCTTCGTCGATGTGCCAGTCCCAGACCCCGTCACCGGTGCTTTCCAGCGCGCGCTTCCACAACTCGCCGCTTTCCCGCAGTGCCGCTTCGGCCTGCTTGCGAGCCGTGATGTCGACGATCAGCCCGACGCGAACCGGTTGGCCGTCTTCATCGGGGGCCGGAGCGCTGATGAGCTGCACCCACTTCTGCTCGCCACTGTCGAGCACGGCGCGCAGTTCGGTTTGCAGCGGTGTGTGCGCGTCGACGCTGGAGTCGACCTCGGCGCCCACGCGGGCTCGGTCGTCGGGATGGCGCAAGCGCTGCAGGGCGTTGCCGTCGGCCATCAGCGCGGCCGGTTCGAGACCGAACAGGTCGCGCACGCCCGGGCTGACGAAGCTCATGCGGCGCTGGCCATCGGCGGTCACGACCGTTCGATAGACCACCCCCGGAACGAGGTCGAGGATCTCCTGAAGGTGTTGCTCACTGCGACGCAGATTCTCGCGGTCGCGCACGCGTTCGGTAATGTCCTCGATGGTGCCCTCGATGTAGAGCAGCGTGCCATCGGCATGGCGCACCGCGTGCGCGTTCTCGCTGATCCAGATGCGGCGGCGGCTGCGGTAGGCACGGATCTCGGACTCAAAAGCCAACACGTGGCCATCGCACTGGATCAGCCGCAAGAATTCGTCGCGCCGACTCGGGTCCACGTACCAGTGGTTCGCGATGTCGCTGACCGCCGCCAGTTGTTCGGTTTCGCTGCCGAAGCCGTTCAGCCGCACCAGGGCCGGATTGGCGCGCAACTGCCGTCCCTGCGCTGACACGCGGTAGGCGCCGATCGGCAGGAACTCGAACAGGGTGGAGAAGTCGTCGGTCGGCATGACAGGCTCCGAGCCTCGCGCCAGCGACAGCCGCGTGAGTGGTGACCCTATCACCCGTAACCGGCTGGCGCCGCCGGGCCGCGGGCGGGCTCGGCCCCTCGGGTCACTCAGTCCAGCGTGATCTCCGTGCGCACCGTGCCCGCGCGGTCGGCGGTCGCCGTCAACGTCACTGATGCACCGCGCGAACCGCTGACCACCCATTCGACCACTGCACGGTCGGCGGTGATCTCGCGATTGGGCAGGAAGGCCTGCAACGAGGCCTTGGGTGCATGCCCTTCCAGATGCGGACCGACGATGCGCTCGTGGCCGCCGATCAACGCCACGCCTTGCGGCAGATGGATCTGGAACACGGTGCCTCTGGCCGTCTTTCTTTCAACCGCGCGCTTGGTCACATAAGCCGGCAGGTAGCCGCTGTTGGCGACCGCGAAGCGCACGCGCCAGGTGTCGTTGCCCAACGCACGCACCTCGGCCCGCAAGATCTCCAGGCGCGGCAGCGACAGCGCGATCGTCATCAACCAGGCCGGGAAGCGAGCGGCTTCACGTTCGCGCAACTCGGGCGGCGGGTTGCGCCAATAGTTCATCTTGTCCCAGCCGCCCAACTCGACCATGCCCATTTGCGGGTGACGGAACGGATACCAGTCCACATGGGCCTTGCCGCCGCAATGCTCGTCGCTCCACTTGAGCAACTTCAGATCGTCTTCGGGCGGGTGGTCGCGGTACCAGTCGATCCACTTGTAGTCGGTGATGCCGGCTTCCTTGTTGGGAGACCAGATCTCGACCACCCAGAACAGCGCTCCCAAGTGTTCGTAGACCCAATCTTGGGTGCCGCTGACGACTTCTTTGGGGTGGTACTTGAAGTCGTGCCAGATGCTGACCGCCGGATAGCCCGTGAGCTTGGCGCCGATGTCCGACAGGCGCTTGATCATCCACAGGTCTTCGGGCGTCATGTCGTCGTCGCTCTGCGAACCCATCGGCCGCAGGATCACGCCGCTGTGGGTGTGGAAGCTGACCGCCGCACCGATGTTGGGGTGCTGGACGATGAAGTCCACCATCGCCCGCACCTCGGGCTCGCTGGCCGGGTACGGGCCGGCGCCGACCTGCTGGTGCTCCTGGCGCCAGCCGGTGGGAAAGTTGCGATTCAGGTCCAGGCCTTCACGGTCTGGATTGGCCGTGATGCGGATGCCGTCGAAGTTCTTCAGCGTGCCTTCGGGGATCAGCCGATAGTAGGTGCCGCCGAATTCACCCGGCCCCCGTGGCACCATCAACCGTGCCTCGTCGGGGTGGGTCTTGTAGGGACCGTGCGGGTCCTTGATGCGCATCTGCAGCATGCGGCCGTCGCCGTCCACGTCTTCGATCGTCAGGCCGTCGACCGGCTGTTCGTCGTAGGGGTAGGGGCGCGTCGACGACCGGATGTGGCGCGGCTTGTCGGCCAGCGCCAGCTCGGCCCCGTCGGGGTTCAGGCGCGGCACCATGTAGACCACGCGCGTGTCGAGCAACTCGCGCACCGCGGGGTCGTGGTCTTCGGCTGCGGGGCCGGCTGCCCCATAGCCGGTGACGAGCGAGTGCAACCAGTACAGGCAGGCGGTGGATGCGGTCAGCTCGGCGGCGTGGATGTTGCCGTCGACCCAGAAGGCGGGCTTGTCGGTGTCGCTGCCGTTGGCGCTGTTGGCGATCGTCAGCAGCCAGATGTCGCGGCCTTCATGGCTCTTGCCGATCGAACTCAGTGCCACGATGTGCGGTGCCGCAGCGGCGTAGTCCTGCAGCAGGCGGGTCAGCTCGGCATGGCGATAGAACTGGTCGAAGCGGGGAACGGGGATGGCAGCCATGAGGGAGGACGCTCAGCGCGTCTGAATCGCGCTGGTGATCGTGATGTTGGGCGTGGGCAGGCAGTCACCGGCCGGCAACAGCGCTGCCCAGGCAAAACAGTCGGTGCTGTTGGCATAGGTCTGGACCCGGTCGGTGCCGGTGGTGATACTTCCGAAGACGGCATAGCCGCCACCCGAGCTATCCAGAAATACGTTGTCGACCAAGTTGATGAAGAACTGCGATGTCGCGGAGTTCACGTCGTTGGTGCGCGCCATTGCCACCGTGTAACGCAGGTTCGACAGGCCGCGCCCCACTTCCAGAACGATCGGCGGGCGTGTCGCCTTCGGGGTCGGTGCCGGTCCGCCGGCCATCAGCGGGCCGGTAAATCCGCCGCCCTGCAGCACGAAGCCCGGCGAGTTGCGGTGGAACACGGTGCCAACATAAAAGCCGCTGTTGACGTAGTCGAGGAAGTTGGTGACCGTGACCGGCGTCTGCTGAGGTGTCAGCGTCAGCACGAGCGTGGCCGGGGAGGTGCCGGTGCCCCGGTCCATCACCAGCGTGACCTGCGGTACCTCGACCGTGAAGGCCTGCGTGCGCAGCGCCGTGCCGTCGCTGCTGCGGGTGACGCTGAATTGCTGCGCGCCGACCTCGGAGACGGTGCAGGTGTAGTAGGCCGTGCCGGCGCTGCTGACGTTGGGCGCCGTGGTGCTGCGCTGGATGGTGCCGGCGCGGCAGCCCGGTGAGGCAACCGTGAGGCCCTGATCGAGGTTGCTGCCACTGACAGTCAACAGCACGGACTGGCTGTAGCGCGCGGTGCCCACGGTGCTGTTGTTGACGCTGGCAACGGGGGGAGGTGCCGGAGGCGTGGGCGCAGGCGGCGGCGGCAACGGAACGGGCGCAGGGGTCGGGGCGGGCGAGATGGGCGCTGGGCTGCTGTCACCACCGCCGCCACCGCAGGCTGTCAAGGCGGCAAGGAAGGCCGCAGCAGCGGCACTTCGAACGAGGCTCGACGCGATGCGGGGAGCGGCAGGTGCAGGGGTGTCAGTGGCGTGCATGAGGCAGTACTCCGTGGTGGGACGTTGGGGCGGGAAGGGTGATGCGACTGCGGGAGGCAGCTCACTCGGTCAACAGCTTGACCACGCCCCGCAAGCTGAACAGGCGGCCCGGCGCTTGGCTTTCTTCGAGCATGCCGGACAACCGCCGCAGGATGCGGGGGCTGCGCCGGGCGCGCCACACCACCACGTCGGCAATCCAGGGGTGGAAATTGACTCGGCTGGCGGTTTCATAGAGGTCGAACATCGGCTGCAATGCCGCCAGTGCGCCATCGTAATGGCTGCGCACGGCGGCCTCGTCGGCACGCGGTTCGCGCAGAAGGGCATTGGCGGCCAGCAGGCCGGTCTCGAGCGCCTTGCCGATGCCCTCGCCGCTGAAGGCATAGGTGCTGCCGATGGCCTCGCCGGTGGCCAGCATCCCGGATCTCGATGTGCGCGCGCCTTGCAGCGTGCAGCGAAGCGGAGCTCCCTTGATGTCGCCCTGCAGCTGCCCGCCTTCCATCAGTGCCTGCGCGACCGGGTCGACTTCAGCGAAATCCCGGAACATCTGCTTCAAGTTCGGCGCCGCCATGCGGCCGCGGCCGTCGGCCTGTTTGAGGTGGCTGCCGGTGAGCCCGGCGCCGATGTTGAAGAGCCCGCCGGGCGCCGGAAAGATCCAGCCGTAACCACCGCGCATCTTCGGATGCCAGACCATCCTCAAATGTTTGACTTCGGCCGCCAATGCGTCATGGCGTACATAAGCCCGAAGTGCCACGCCGCTCGGAGTGTGACGGTCGCACAGGCCAGCGGCCAGCATCGCCTGCGGCACGGCGCCAGTGGCCATCACGACCCAGCGTGCCTGGATGCGGTGTTCAACGTTGCCGCGTTGCA
>JBDSMV010000268.1:0-3097 GCA_039915715.1 Rubrivivax sp.
ATGCCGCGTCGGCGGTAGGGCCGCCTTCGGCCATGTGGCCGCCGAAACACACCGGGTGAAGCACGCCGGCGCGTGGGAATTCCCACGGCGTGCCGTCCTCGATCCACGGGTCCGGGTACTCGACCTGACGGCCGTCCTGGATGCTCTGCTTGAACATGCCGAACTCATAGCGGATGCCATAGCCGAACGAAGGCAGCTCCAGCGTCGCCATTGAATCCAGGAAACAGGCCGCCAGCCGTCCCAGCCCGCCGTTGCCGAGGGCAGCATCGGCTTCGGTCGATGCCAGGTCCTCGAGCGTGCTGGCATGGGTGCGCGCCGCGCTGCTCATCGCGTCCTGCAGGTTGAGGGCCGACAGCGCATTCGACAGCGTGCGGCCGATCAGAAATTCCATCGACAGGTAGTAGACGCGCCGCGCCTTGGCGTTGCGGTCGGCGGCATCGGCCCGCACCCAGCGCCGCGACAGGTGCTCGCGCGCCACCGCGGCCACTGCGCGCATCAATTCTGCAGAGTCTGCAGCCTTGGGGCAGACGCCGACGGTAGACAGCAGGTGGTCTTCGACTGAATTGCTGCAGTTGGAACCCGGGCGGCAAGCGGCCGGGGCGACCGCAGCAACCGCAGTATCCGCCGCAGCACCGGCTGCAGTCGGGATTGAAGTCGGGATGGAAGTCAAGGAACGGGTGTCGGACATTGGACGGCTGTGAACCAGACTGGACGCCTCAGAACCGGCACAGCCAGGGATGCCAGACGACGGATTCAGACGAGGGTGCAGGCCAGTGCGGTGATCGCGGTTGGCAGCATTGCAGTGTCCCGGAGACGGTCGCCCAGCGTCAAATTTTTTCGGACCAGTCTGTGCATCATGCATCGCTTGTAGCCCTTTGACGTTGACATCTCCGCGCCACGCCGTTGGAGGCGGCTGGCTACAGGGTCTGCAATGATCCGTTCCCGAGCAGCTGCGGCGGGCCTGAAGTTGGACCACCTTTGCCGTCCTGCTCCAGTTGTTGTCGCGGGCTTGCGAAGCCCCGTCAACTCAGAGAGCACTCCAGGAGCCTTCATGACCCCGTCGATACCGACCCAGGACCTGCACCTGCCGCGGCGTGCGCTGGCGCTGGTGCTGGCCGGCGGGCGCGGCACGCGGTTGATGCAACTGACTGACAACCGTGCCGAGGCCGCTGTGCATTTCGGCGGCAAGTTCCGCATCGTCGACTTCGCGCTGTCGAACTGCATGAACTCCGGTATCCGCAGGGTCGGTGTCATCACCCAATACAAGAGCCACAGTCTGCTGCGACATCTGCAGCGGGGCTGGGCCTTCCTGAAGCGCGAGATGGTCGAGTTCGTGGACTTGCTGCCGGCGCAGCAGCAACTGCACGAGAGCCGCTGGTACCAGGGAACCGCAGACGCCGTGCACCAGAACTGCGACATCCTGCGGGAGCACGACCACGACTTCGTGGTGGTGCTGGCCGGCGACCATGTCTACCGCATGAACTACGCGCTGATGCTGGCCGACCATGTCAGCCTGGGGGCCGAATGCACCGTGGCCTGCATCGACGTGCCGCGCGAACAAGCCCGCCATTTCGGCGTCATGGCGGTCGACAACCAACGCCGCATCACCGCATGGGTCGAGAAGCCCGACGAGCCGCCCACCATCGAAGGGCGGCCCGACCGCACGCTGGCCAGCATGGGCATCTATGTCTTCAACGCCAGGTTCCTGTATGCCGAGCTGGAACGCGACATGGCCGACCCCGAGTCGACCCACGACTTCGGGCGCGACATCCTGCCGCGGCTGGTGCGGCTGGGCCTGGCTGCGGCCCACCCTTTCGAGCTCAGCTGCGTGGGCAAGCGCGGCGGCACCGAGCCCTACTGGCGCGATGTCGGCAGCCTGGATGCGTACTGGGATGCCAACATCGACCTCACTGCCACCGACCCGCTCTTGAACCTGTACGACGAACGCTGGCCGATCACGACCTACCAGGCGCAACTGCCGCCAGCCAAGTTCGTGCACAACGAACCAGCGCGGCGCGGCGCGGCCATCGAGTCACTGGTGTCGGGCGGCTGCATCGTCTCGGGCGCGGTGTTTCGTTCGGTGCTTTTTTCCAGCGTCAGGGTGCATTCGTTTGCCAGCATCGACTGGAGCCTGGTGCTGCCGGGCGCGCAGGTCGGGCGCCACGCGCGGCTGGTGCGTTGCGTGGTCGACCGCGACTGCGTGATCCCCGAACACCTGCAGATCGGTGTCGACGCGGCGGCCGATGCCGAACGCTTTCACCGCACCGACTCCGGCATCACACTGGTGACGCGGTCGATGCTGCAGCGCCTGGCGGTCGACGGCACCTGATGCGGGTGCCGCGTGTGGCGGCCGAGGTCAGTAGTTGGTGCCGTTGATCTGCACCAGCGTGGCGTTGAGAGTCTGCGTGCCTTCGGGCGTCACCGATACCTGCTTGACCGCCACCCCCTGATTCACGCTGTACCACTGGGTGGTGGTGTTGTTCGGTGAGTCCGGATCGACCTGTTCGAAGCGGCATGTCGAGTAGGTACCGGCCGGCACGGTGACGCTTTCGATGCCCACGAAGCGCACATTGAACTTGGCTTGCACCGTGGTCGTGGTGGGCGGTTGGCCCGACGGCTGCAGGATCGTGACTGTGGACGTGGAGGGGTAAGTCAGAGATGCCGACTGCCCCACCGCCAGACCGAAGCGCGGGTCGGTAAAGGGCGGGTTGATCACGGTCTTGACGGTCGATACCGCGTCCGAAGTGATGCCGAAGAGGGTGGTGCGGCTGGAGTTGGTGAAGAACGAGCCATGCAGCGGCAACTCGGTCGCCGACTGGCGGTTGTAGTAGCTCGAGCCCTCGGTCTTGTTCACGATCTGTGAGCTGAAGCCGCCGGCGGTGGTCGTGCCGGTGACCTCCACCGTGCTGAACTGTTCATAGACCGACTGGCCTTCGTAGGTGGTCAGCGGCCGCACGGTCGACACGCTGACAGCGGTGCCGTTGATGGGGCCGATGTACTGGTAGTTGATACGACTGACCGTGCCGACGGTGACTGCCAATTGCGTGTTGACGCAGTTGGCCGCTGCCCCCGGGGCAGGGGCAGGGGCAGGGGCAGG